>JBFKTM010000442.1:0-3589 GCA_041636295.1 Oleiphilaceae bacterium | reverse complement strand
GGTCTATCTGTTGGTTCTAAATTAAGTGCCGACAAGTTCCTGGATTTGCAAACACTAGGTATCGTTGTTCTAGGTTTGGTTGCGTTCTGTATTGGTACCGCAACGGGTGTATTAATGGCGAAGTTGATGAACAAGTTCGTTAAACAGCCAATCAATCCGCTCATCGGTTCGGCAGGTGTATCTGCTGTACCAATGGCAGCACGCGTATCCAACAAGGTAGGCCTGGACGCTAATCCTCAGAACTTCTTGCTGATGCATGCGATGGGGCCAAACGTCGCAGGTGTTATCGGTTCTGCGGTAGCCGCGGGTGTCATGATCAAGTTTCTGACATAAGTGTTAGAACTTTGAAACAAAGAAAGGCCCTTTATAGGGCCTTTCTTGTCTCTATTGATATTATTTATTATTTTTGACTGGACTCCATTTCTGTCTTAAGACTCTGTAATTTATCTTCGACTTTTAGAAGTCTATCTATTTTATCTTGAATAACGGCTTTCTCTTCTTCTGTTTTTGATTTATCTTTCAGTTGCTCTAGTTTTTCTTTTCCGGAATTAACCCTATCCAACTTCTTTTTTAAATGGCTTAAGGTTTCTGCTTGCTCTGCCTTTTCGAATAACAGGCTTTCAATTTCTATTTCTTGGGCGGGCTCATGGGGTCTAACTGGAGTTTGTGTTGAAGGTATGAATTGATGTTTAGGCTCAAACGATCGTGTGTTCATGAAATTAGGCGATACAATTTCGATACCGTTATTTTGTAGTGTGTCGAGAATTTTTTTATGCAGCTCAGATTTCACCGTTATTATTTTTTTTACCTCCTGAAGCAATCCTGACACTCTATAAAGAACCGAAAAATCACCGAGTGAGATTACTTGTACAAAAGGGGACTCTAACTCACTCGCTTCAGCAGCTGCTAACAAGTGGGTCTCAATAAGGGTTCTGTTGATATCATAGCCAAGGCTCACCTCTACCGATATTACCGTGCCTTCAGCATGGATAACTTTGGTAGGATTAGTGACCAGGTAGAGGTTGGGCAATGTCATTAAATCCCGGTCTTCTGTCTGTATCTCGACGTGTAGTAGGCCGCGTTCTGAGACTCTGCCAAAAAACTCCCCTACGCGAATAAAGTCTCCAATTCGGAAGACTTTAACACCGGTTAGCATCAAACCGGCCATTGCATTGCCAACGAAGGTTGTTGAAGATAACGCGATTGCCGCACTGATAATAATACCAAGCAGGCTGAATATCTGCCCTTTTAGCGAGTCACTGATCGGTAAGGATATTAGAATTGCCAGCACACCGATAAAGGTCAGCGCAATCATTATTAGTTGTTGTCTGAGTAGTCTGCCTTTGCTACCGGATAGTTTCTTTAGTGTTACTCGATTTATGGCAACAAGGGCAAAAATAGTAAAGATTGTTGTTACAGCGGGTGGTATATAAGTGTAAAAATGACTAAGCCAATCTGGGGTGTCGGGCATAATAAGGCTCACTTTGTAGTCTCTGAAAATTTGGGTACGTTGGTAATTTAGTCAGGTTATTGGAATATAACGTTTTTGCTCGTTAAACTACATAACTAAAATAAACGAGACTAGAGACTAGAGACTAGAGACTAGAGGAGGGAAGCAGATGAGTGATGCTTATAGAGAGTTAGATACGCTAATTGGGGCGCTTCGAAATGCATTAGAACAAAACAACTGGGAGGCGGTTGCCAAACTGGATGCTTCGACGGTGTCACTGGTCAGTGATCGAGTTAAGCTATTAGAGAAAGGTGGCGACCAGGCAGGTTTTCGAGAACGGTTGACAGAGCTGCAGTCTCTTTACGATGAGATTGCAGTGGCAAACCAATCCAACCGGAATGAGTTGAGCGCAGAGCTGAAAAAGCTTCATAAAGAACATAAGGCGATTAGTCAGTATTTGAAATCTTCAGGCTACTAACAATAAGGCGTCATAAGGTCGCATGTTATAAAAAGGGGGGGTATAGGTAGGTATTATAAGTGACAAAAAAATGTTCAAAATATTCAATGTCGCAAAATCATTGAAAATCACGTCATAAATTTGACCAATCGTTATTTTCATACTTTAATGTTCACATAAGTGATAAGAATTCACCATAGGCTACTGATTTTTTGGGAAAAAGGTCTGTGGGGTTGGTCTGAGGTGCTGTAGTCGGGTACCTCTACATCTAGCAATCAGTCTTCAATATCAATTGCTCCTATAACAACGATAAGGGTTTGCTGTCCCATGCGGAAGGAAATGAAGATTTTACTTATTCACGACGATATTGAGTTACGGCGTGAATTAAAAATCATTTTTGAATTTTTAGGCGAAGAGGTTATTGAGTGCAGGGCTCAAGATTGGAAGCCTTTTATTGATAATGAGGTTGAGTCTACGGATGGCCTGTCACTGGTTTTTATTCACTGCGAAGCAGATAATTTACCTGATTTTCTAGAAGCACTAGATGAATTGGATCCTAGTCTCCCGGTTTTGCTTTCTGGTGGTGTTCCCCTTGATCGGGTTGATGAAGAGCTTAGAAAAAAAGTCATTGCCAAATTGGAGTTTCCGCTAAATTATAATAAAACCCTTGATAGCCTCTATCGTGCGCAGGTTTATCGTGAGCAATTTTCCAGTAGCCGCATTAGGGGGCAGCAACGGCAGGTTCAGCTCTTTAGAAGTCTGGTCGGTACCAGTAGGGGTATTCAGAATGTCCGGGAACTAATGTCCCAGGTGGCCGATAAGGATGTCAGTGTACTTATTACCGGAGAGTCTGGCACGGGGAAGGAGGTGGTCGCCCGTAACCTCCATTACAACTCACATCGAAGAAACAAACCGTTTGTACCGGTCAATTGTGGTGCAATACCAGCGGAGCTACTCGAAAGCGAACTATTTGGTCACGAAAAAGGGGCGTTTACCG
The DNA here is from genome assembly GCA_041636295.1 of Oleiphilaceae bacterium. Lineage (GTDB taxonomy): Bacteria > Pseudomonadota > Gammaproteobacteria > Pseudomonadales > Oleiphilaceae > Alkalimarinus. The sequence goes on along the minus strand of JBFKTM010000442.1, from coordinate 685 downwards.
GAGCGATTACTGCTCGCGCCGGTCGGTTTGAGTTGGCGGAAGGGGGAACCCTTTTTCTGGACGAGATTGGCGATATGCCACTCAGCATGCAGGTTAAGATACTTCGCGTTCTGCAGGAGCGAACCTTTGAGCGTGTAGGTGGGAACAAGACGTTGAATGCCGATGTCAGGGTAATAGCGGCGACCCACAAAAACCTTGAGGATATGATTGAAGAGGGGACCTTTAGAGAGGATCTTTACTATAGGCTTAATGTCTTTCCTATAGAAATGCCTTCTCTGAAAGAGCGGGTTGAAGATATCCCTTTGCTGATGAATGAATTAATTTCAAGAATGGAGACAGAAAAGCGTGGCTCTATTCGTTTCAACTCGGCGGCCATTATGAGCCTGTGTCGTCACGAATGGCCAGGTAACGTGCGTGAGCTGGCTAACTTAGTAGAACGGCTTTCAATTACCCACCCCTATGATGTTATTGGTGTGCAGGAGTTACCTAAAAAATATCGTCATATTGATGATCTGGATGAAAATATGCCTGTTCAGGATGTAGGTATGCCCGCTGTAGCGGCATTGGTTGGGTTGGATGCGCCTGCACTGCTCCCAGTGAATGGGGTGGATCTGAAAGACTATCTGGCCAACCTTGAAAAAACATTAATTCAGCAGGCGCTGGATGAATCAGCCGGAGTGGTCGC
>JBFKTM010000441.1:0-3595 GCA_041636295.1 Oleiphilaceae bacterium | reverse complement strand
CTGGATATCACCAATAGTAAAGGTGACATTTTCCCCTTCAATATAACTGAATTCTCCGTTGGCGTTGGTGATACCTGACTGACTTTCCGTTGTGTACTCCAAGCCTTGTACCGGGCTATCGAGAAATTGCCCTGTGAGTACAGAGGGTTGCTCGGTTGGGCTCTCTGAAACTGTGTCGGTAGTTGTGTTTGACGACGATCCACCACAAGCGGTGAGAGCGACCAGTGAAAATATACTTATTGCAGTAAAGGGTAAACTTTTTCGCCACTGGGTATTAATTTGGATCATGGGATAGCTCCGCTAACTGAATCTTCGATAAAACCAACAATAACCAGCGACAAATGTGTTAACAAGCTAGCAAAGCCGCATTCTAAAAATCGTTATTGAATTGTTATCAAATCGTTAGAACTTACTCATGTCATGAGATTTAGCCGGTCAATTGTTATTAAAACGTGAGAAATTCTGGATAAAAACAGGAGGTTTTATTCATACCGTGAAGCGCTTTACTGTTCATCAACCCAATCAATTCTTCTACGGAAATTTTGCTATGAATAAAATCCTGACAACCTCTCTGTTACTTGCGTCTTCGAGTGTTGTAATGGCAGAGGGATCGCCTTTGTTACCCGCACCGGGTACCTCAAGCCTCAACCTGGAAGCGGTTTATCAAACCGGCGATGAGTTTTATTTAGGATCTAAAAAAATCGATTTGGGTGGCGACCTGGATCAAACGACCTATTGGCTTAAGCTTGGCTACGGCTTAACCGACAGTATCGCTCTGGATGGTAGGGTGGGATATTCCGAAACGGACTTTGAGGGATCGCCCACCGATCAGCGTGATTTGGCTGATAGCAATATTGGCGTTACCTGGCGCCTCGTTGACGAGTTTATCTCAGAAGACAACCTACCAAGCCTTGCCGTGCGTTTTGGCGCGACGATTGCCGGTAACTACAGTACGGGCGCGATCGATTCTTTAGGGGATGGTGCCCATAGTGCTGACCTATCTTTCTTGGCAGGTAGAGTGCTCAACGATAAAATTGCCGTGAGTGCAGAAGTAGGTTATCGGGTGAGGGAGGGTAGCGTACCAGAGGAAATTTTCTATAGCGCCAGTGGTTACTACTTTCTCAATCCGGTGCTTAGTTTCAGCTTGAGCTATCAGGTCGTTGACTCAAGAGGCGATTTGGATATCGGTACCCCTGAATTTACCGCCGAGCGGTTTAATGAAGTGAAAGAAGACAATCAACGCATTGCATTAGGCTTCGCCTACAATATTAACCATCAATTTAGTTTGACTGGCGGTTGGGCCAACGTCGTTGACGGCCGCAATACCCTATTGAGCGACACCTATTCACTTAGTGCAGGCTATGCTTTTTAGCATAGGCCCGCGCGGTCGCTAACGCCATAGCAATTAACGTGTATTCCGCTATTTGCGCCCAGGGGTGCACTTCGTAATACCCTAAAGATTCTATGCCGGTATTAATGCCCGTTACATAGGAAAGCAGTAAAGCGAAGGATGCCACCCACAACCAACGACTGGGAAAAATTACACCAAAAGGCAATACCCATAACAAATACCAAGCGTTAATCACGGGGGAGCATATAAGTAGCCCCCCTAAAATCCAGTCTGGTCGAAAGGTGTTTTTTTGTTGTTTGAGATAATGTAAGAAATATCCACCTAGTGCCAAAAGAAAAATTCCCACACTGATCAGTTTAGCGATTCCCTTATCTACCAACAAAAGCAATAGTTGGTAAATGGCAGAGTTGAACTGCCAGTCTTTGCCAAAGGCTAGCAGACCGGCGAAATCAGTCCCTTTGTGGAGTAAAAACGGTAGGTAAAGCACGAATGTCGTAATAAAAAATACCGGTAACCATTTTAATTTACATCTCACCAGAATAAAGGGGGCGATAAACCACGCAAAGGGCTTGGCGCAGACGGCGAAACCCAGGAAAAATAACGACCAGCGCGGTTTTTTCCATTCAAAAAAGATGAAAGCCGCGACTAAAAACAACGCACCGAAGCCATCCGGGTGCGCGGTAAATGCGATTTCCTTTATGACAAGTGGATTCCAGGCATAAAGTAACACTAGCGCGGGGTTGTTTACGCGATTAGCCAATAGCCCAATCAAGAGTAAATCCGCAATACTATAGATGATTTGCAAACCCAGTACATCGCCAGGTGTTAGCCAATAACCCAGGAGAAAGCTGTACTGCAATGTCGGCGCATAAACCGTGGGGATATCCGGATAGTTAATACCGCTGAGCACTTCTTGAAACACTGGTGGAATAGTAGCCGTCTCAGCAGAAAAGAAGTGGCTGGGCGCTTGCACATAGGGGCTTCCTTGCACGGCAAACTGAAAACCATCCCACAGGTAGCGAAAGTAGTCATCTTCAAATAGCGGAAAACCAAACACGCCCACCAATCGAAATCCGATGGCCCAAAATATGACGTCCCACAAGGTAATGCTTTGCGGCCACTGACCTTGGGAAAAGCCAAAATGAGAACTTATGGGTGTATGAGTATTTGAATCTATAGATGATCGTAACGAGAAGAATGCGACACCATACAAGGCAAATGCCCCGATCATGAAAGTAAAAAACAAGCCTAACGTCATCCATTGCGGCTGCCAGGAAAACACTGCCAATACCAAGTACGTCAATACGGTAAGGAATCCGGTGATGTGTATTGGGTGTGGGGAAGAGCGTTTTGTCATAGTTCAATCTAAATAGCGTGAAGAAGTGGGAATCGGTTATTTCATCCTTAACCGAATTCAGGTTGTCCTTCAGTTTACCGATTGGGTGATAGTTAAAGTAGGGGTTGGTACTGAATCGTTATGTTCGTGATAGAAATGTTATCAATTGATTATTTGGTGTGCTTTTTTAGATTCGGTATTTGAATGAAAAATTCTATAACATACTGATAATAAATAATAAATATGCTGACCTTGGCGCTTATTTATACATTTAATACGAGTTTATAAAAACGTGATAAACACGTGACCCTTTTAGAACATCTCCCTCTTAAGATGACATTTCAACAGTTGCTTCACCGCACGGGAGCAACGACACAACGTCACCACAACTTGTTTGATGGTAAAAAATTAAGGGGAATAATGATGAAAAACCGGAAATTACTGTTGGCATCAATGTTGGCGGGTATTGCTTTCACCAGTGCAGAAGCCTTTGCTTCAGGTTCGTTTGGCGGACGCGGGGGAAGTGGGCTGCAAGACCCTTATAACTACGGAAAAATTGTTTTTCATAAAAAAGTAAACTGCAGCGCTTGTTCGATGGCTATTGGTAATCTCAATGAAACGAATGCAACGAAGCTGATTAAGCAGTTAAAAGGCGGTAACTCTGGCGATTTAACTAAGCGCGAGAGTCAGGCAGTCGTGTTTTATCTTGAAAAACGTTTCAAGTCTTAACGTTACTTCATATACCTCAATCCACCATAGACCAATCAGATCAGTTTTGATCATACCCATATTCTATCGAAGAAGGACGATAACCAGAATGAGAAAGACACTATTAACCGCTATGGCGTTGACCTTGTCCACAAGCGTTATGGCGGATGGTACGCCATGGACAGCATCTCCCGGCAGCG
>JBFKTM010000440.1:0-3595 GCA_041636295.1 Oleiphilaceae bacterium | reverse complement strand
ATGACAAGCTCCCTGATATCGAGCGCCAGCTACCGAGTGCACTCAAGGCAAAAATCAATTACGACGCAACACAGTTTATTCGTGACTCCATTTCAGAGGTAATAAAAACCGTTGGTGAAGCCACGGTCATTGTTATCTTCGTCATATTTCTATTCCTCGGCAGCGCCCGTGCGGTAATGATTCCGATTGTTACTATTCCGTTGTCACTGATTGGTGTCTGCTTCTTCATGCTAATGATGGGGTACTCTCTCAACCTGTTGACCCTGCTGGCGATGGTATTAGCCATCGGCCTGGTGGTCGATGACGCCATCGTGGTGGTTGAAAACATCCATCGACACATTGATGAAGGTCTCTCACCGTTCAAAGCCTCACTGGAAGGTGCCCGCGAAATAGCAGGGCCTGTTATCTCGATGACGCTCACCTTAGCCGCAGTATACGCCCCTATCGGCTTTATGGGTGGACTAACCGGTGGTTTGTTCAAGGAGTTCGCATTTGCCCTGGCTGGCGCAGTCATTATCTCCGGGATCATCGCACTCACGCTCTCCCCAATGATGTGTTCCAAGCTGCTGACGGAAACCAACAGCCCCATGGCACAGCGCCTTGATGAGATCTTTGAGAAGCTGCGCGCCCGTTACCAGCGCCGACTGCACAACACGCTAAACTACCGCCCAGTCACCTTGGTAATGGTGTTGACTATGCTGGTGAGCTGCTTCTTCCTCTATCAATTTTCCAAAAAAGAGCTGGCACGGGATGAAGATCAGGGCATTATTTTCAGTTTATCCACCGCCCCCGAAAGTGCCACTCATGACTATGTTGATGCCTACACCGGCGAGCTGCTAAAAGCCATTGACTCCTTCGACGAGAAAGAGGGCTCCTTTGTTGTTGCGGGAATGGATAGCGTCAACTCGGTCTTTTCGGGCATGTTGTTGAAGCCTTGGAGCGAGCGGGATAAAACTCAGATGGAACTGGTGCCGGTGATGCAACAGAAGCTATCCGGTATTGCCGGTTTCCGCTCTGTGTCGTTTAACCTACCTACCCTGCCCGGTGCTAGTGGCTTACCGATACAATTCGTTATTACCTCGGCGCAAGACTACGAGGTACTGCAAGCACTTGGACAGGAGTTGCTAGGCAAAGCGATGCAGAGCGGTATGTTTATCTTTCTGGACACCGACCTGAAGTACAACAAACCCCGTGCGGATATCAGTATTGATCGCAGCAAAGCCGCTGAACTAGGCATTAGCATGCAGGATATCGGTTCGGCGCTCAGTACCATGTTGAGTGGCGGCACCGCTAACCGGTTTAATGTAGACGGACGTAGCTACGACATTATTCCACAGGTGGAACGGGACTACCGCCGAACCTCAGACCAGCTAGATGATTACTATATCCGAACCGCTGCCGGTTCACTCATTCCCCTATCGACCATTGCCAGCATCTCGGAAGGGGTCGAACCGAACAAACGTGGCCAGTTCCAGCAGCTTAATGCCATGGTGATCGAAGGTGTTATGCGACCCGGCGTTAGCTTGGGAGACGCACTTGGCTACTTAAAAACAACTGCGCTGGAAACCTTCCCGAAAGGGGTCGGTATCGACTACGCGGGTCAATCACGTCAATTTATCCAAGAAGGGAGCGCACTGATATTCACCTTCTTCTTTGCATTGATCATGATCTACCTAGTATTGGCCGCGCAATTTGAGAGCTTCCGCGACCCGTTTATCATATTGATCAGTGTACCTATGTCGCTGCTCGGTGCATTACTACCCATTGCATTCGGCGCAACCTCAATCAACATTTACACCCAGGTTGGGCTGGTAACACTGATCGGCCTGATCAGTAAACACGGTATTTTGATGGTGGAATTTGCAAACCAGCTTCAAGAGCAAGAAGGACTGGGGAAACGTGACGCCATTGAAAAGGCGGCCGGCATCCGACTTCGCGCAATACTGATGACCACCTCAGCCATGGTAGTCGGCGTATTACCGCTAATACTGGCGACTGGCGCAGGCGCTGCCAGCCGTTTTGATATTGGCTTGGTGGTTGCCGCCGGATTATCAGTGGGCACCATATTTACACTGTTCGTAGTGCCGGCGATGTACGTTATTTTGGCGAAAGATCGCCGAGGCATGGTACATGCCGAAGAAGCATCCCCCTCCGAGCTTCCGGTTGATGCAAAGCCAACTGGCAATAACTAATTGTAAGCGTGAGGTAAAAAACGGGCTTAAGTTAGCCCGTTTTTTCATTTTCTGTAAGCTCTCTATAGAGAGTCTAAAGGACTTGAGGTCTTGCCCTTCGCAAAATTGGCGGTATGGGTATAGATCATCGTTGTTGATACATCGCTATGCCCTAATAGCTCCTGCACTGTTCGAATATCCATTCCCTGCTCCAGAACATGTGTCGCGTAGCTATGGCGTAATGTGTGGCAAGATACCCTTTTTTCAATACCAACCTTCCGAGCGGTGTTCCTCACCGTTTTTTGAAGCGTAGATTCATGTAAATGATGCCTTCTTACAGCACCAGATTTTGGGTCAACAGCTAGCTTCGTGCTGGGAAAAACATACTGCCAAATCCACTGTTTATCACTCTTGCCAAACTTTTTAACCAATTCGGCTGGCATATATACACTGCCCAACCCGTTATCTATGTCTTCCTCATGCATTACCTTTACCATCGCCAGGTGTGCTTTTAGTGGTTCGACCACCTTCACCGGCAATGGCACGACACGCTCTTTGTTACCCTTAGCAGCTCGGACAATTATTTGTTGATAACCAAAATCAATATCGTGAATTCGCAACCGAACAGCCTCCATTAACCGTAGGCCACTACCGTACATGAGAGACACCAATAACTTTTGCACACCTTCCAAAGCATTCAGCATCTTAATGACTTCTCCGTTTGTCAGTATTACCGGCAATTTCTTCCGCGGTTTTGCCTTTACAAATTGTCGAACATCACCCAGTTCTCGCTTTAATACCGCTTTGAAATAAAAAGAAATAGCATTTAACGCCACTGCCTGAGTAGATGGAGATACCCCCTTTTTAACTGCCAAATAAGAAAGGTAGGCAACCACACTGTCGTCGCCAAGCTGTGCTGGTTCACAATTACTATTAAACGTTAGAAATCGGCTAACCCAGTAAACATAGGTCTTTTCAGTACGAATACTGAACCCCTTAACCCTAACGATATAGATAACCTGTGAAATCTCATTCGAATACTTACCAGCATCGGCCATCAAATCGGTACTGGTTTCTTCGTTTAGCGGAGTATTGTTTCTAGCAACCGTAGCATGATCTTTTTCCAACGCCTTGCAAGACATTTTCCAGTATTCCCAGTCAACCTCTTTTTCCAACGGGGAATGAATGCTCAGAAAAAGCAGTTTGATCGCATCGATCACCTGAACTTTTTGCCACACCGCTAGATATTGATGTTCAAGTACATTCGATAGATGCTTAGATACGGTCTCTTTTGTATGATGCTTCAAACGTGTTTCCGTATAACACCGGATAAAACGCTCACAATGCTTAATGTACCAGCGGTGGCTATCAGGATTGATTCCATGCTCATTTAGCAGAGCTATATAATTGTTCCAAAAGCGCTT
>JBFKTM010000439.1:0-3597 GCA_041636295.1 Oleiphilaceae bacterium | reverse complement strand
TGGTATTGAAGAGAGCGCTTGAGACGAGATACCGGCGTTTGAAAGCAGTGCTGACTTGGCCTTCTGGATTGATTCCGTTAAGCGCTGTGCCGCCTTACCCGTAGGCGCTACCATTTTTATTGTAAAGGCGGTGTTAAACACTTCGCACAGTGCAACTAACAACTTGGTGACGGTGGTGGTTTTACCTGTACCTGGGCCACCGGTAACAATGCTGAACTGTTTCCCCAACGCATTGGCAACACTGACTTTTTGCCAGTCAATCTCTGCTTCTGCTTTAAAAAGCAGGCTTAGTGTATCTAACGCGCGCTGGGTATCAAATTCAATCAAATGGGTATAGCGTTTTATTAAACCGGCCAGTTCATCCTCAAATTGCCAATAGCGCCTCAAATAGAGCCGCCCATTTTCATATACTATAGGATGATTCGCCGAAGGGGAGATCGGTAACGTACTTAGGTGTTTACTCCAATCAGTCTCTGATGGAAATTGATAACCGGATGTTGTTTCGTCACGATCATTGCTTACCCAACGCCGGGAGTCACCCCACTCACTCAGCTGGAGGCAGCTATGGCCGTCTCTTAATGACTCACTACAGGCCACGATACTAAAAAAAAGAAGATCGTCTTCTGTTTGATCAAGCGCATCAACAATCGTTTTTGCCAAGTAGTAATCAATTTCGCGAACGCCAGCATAGGCAAGCGTAAAGTCACTATATCGACTAAACATAGTCACTCTATATCGACTATACAAAATCACTCTCCTGCGGATTATGTTGCCCTTCTTGAGAATTCAGATCATTCATCTTAAATAATCGGTCTAACGCTTCCAACATCTGTGGATCAACCGCATTGTAATAAATGCCAGTATTACGACCTGTCGTCATTCCTCGTAAATAGAGATAATAGACTCCACCCAAGTGGCGTTCTGGTGAATAGTTTTCTATCCGTAGCGCCAAGTATCGGTGAAGAGCAACGCTATAGATCAGATATTGCAGGTCGTAGAAATTCTGCTCAATATTTTCAGTTAGATTCTGAATGTTATAATCATCAAACCGGTCACCCAGGTGAGTTGATTTATAATCCACGACGTAATATTTCCCACCCCACTCAAAAATTAAATCGATAAACCCGTGCATCATCCCCTGTAGCAAGTTTCCTTCCGGAAGTACCGGAAAGCGATCTGATTGACGATGTCTCTGTAACAGTTTGGCGAGTTCATGCCTGGTGGCATGACTCATCGGAAAGTAAAACTCAGTTTCTCGTAATGTCCGTTCGTTCGTTAACTTTCCAAGCGACAATTGGGGAGCAAGTTCTGCTTCAATACATGCTTCAAGCCAAGTCACTAATTCCGCTACCTGGTTTTGCTCAATTTCACTATACCTTAATAGAGGCTTTGCCATTGCCGCAGACCAGTCGGGAGCCTCGAAATCAACCGTTTCGAGGATATCGTGCAATAAATTACCGGTTGCCGCTCCTTTTTTTAAGACAAAACGTAAAGCCTCAGACTGCTCAACCTCCGTCTCCGACAATAACGAATCACTATCCCGGTCGGGCTCTGCCATACTGCCGTGCCGTATATTGCGGGTAATCGCAGAAAATGAAGCAATCCACCAATTGTCCTCTATACGGCGAGAAATTCGTTCGACCGTTACTTCTGTAGTGCTTTGACCTGACTGCTCGTCTATTTTTAATGCATTAGATTGTTGGCCAGACAGATCAGGCCGATCAGAAGCTTCCAAAACAACCAGATCCGCCGCTGTTGGCGTATCAGCAACCACCGAAGCGAGTTCTGCCTTTAAGTCTTCACCTTCCCGAAGGCCAAGCATTAAACCTAATGGAGATCGATGGTAGTCTGCGAAGGGTGTTGCACATACGTAGCAGGCAAACTTAGCGCGTGTCACAGCGACATAGAGAAGCCTTACATCTTCAGCTTGCTGCTCACTCTGTGATAAGTGTTGGATTTCTGGATTGTGCCCTACAAATGAAATGGCCTGTTTAGACGTTTTATCATGATACCGGTAATAAGCAGGTGTACTTTTGGCGGCCCCTTTCGCTCTTGAAGCAAAGGGAATAAATACAACCGGATACTCTAACCCTTTGGAGCCATGTAATGTGATGATCTTTATAAGATTGGCATCGCTTTCCAAGCGTAGTTCGGCTTCACTATCAGCGGCAGGACAATCCGTCTTTTCTTGAAACCAACTGATTAGCTCCCACGGCCGTCGATGCCTCTGACTTGCATGCTGCAACAGCTCTGCTAGATGAATTGTATTGGTAAGCGCACGCTCATGTCGTGCCGGGTCGGGCTTATAGCTCTCATGAATGAGCTTAAATACCATGGCCATAATGCCGTTACGCTCCCAGTCACTCCTCATGGCAAGGAAACGTAATCGCGTATCTTCCCAGAAGACTTCATCGCTTTGCAGCTGATGAAGTAGCTTGGCATCGTAACCGCACAGGCGTGTTGCCAGTGCGGCCACCATCATTCGTTCATCTTCCAGCCATAAAATACCCCTTAATACCGCTAGCAGTTCTACCGCTTCCGGGCTTTCAAAAACATTTTCACGGGTACTTAAATAGACCGATGCACAACCTAACTGGTTGAGTGACTGCTGAATTTCTTCAGCCTCGACCCGGTCGCGAACCAACACAGCGATATCGTTTTCTGCTACTTTGGGTGTTAACTCACTCCCATTTATAAGCTTAACAATCTGACCAGCACACCAGTCCGCAATGACGGTTCTGAATTGTTGATTATTTACCTTTTTCCCAAAGTTCTCATCTTCCGGGAAGTAAATATATTTAAGAGACTTTCCTAATGTCCTTACCTGTTCATTATCATCCTGGGTACCAGACGGTCGAACAGGAATATAACCGATGCCATACTTAAACACATGAGTTGTCTGTTCCTGTGGTAGATCGTTAACTGCCTCGGGGATATTTTTACCATAAAAAAGGCGATTGTATGCGGTAACCATTGTGGTAGATGAGCGCCAGTTGGTATCCATAAACCACTGTTGTGATGCATCATCTCGCGCCGCAAGATAGGCAAACACATCACCTCCCCGAAAACCATATATGGCTTGTTTGGGGTCGCCTATCATGTACATGGCAGCCTCGGGACGGTTCGCATATAGCCGCTTAAAAATGTCATATTGATTAGGATCTGTATCTTGAAACTCATCGACCAGTGCAACGGGGTACTGAGCCAGTAGCTGCTCAATCAAGGCAGTACCACCCTCACCTTTTATACCGTTTAGTAGTGATCTGATCAGGTCATCAAAATCCAGCATTGAAACTCTATTTTTGCGAACGATGACTTCGTCCCTGATCTCTATAATGGCATTTAAAGCAATCTGTTCCGCTTTCGCCCTTTTTATCTGATCGGCAATTTTTTCGGACTGCTTTTTCAATATCTTAAGAGGGTCAAAAATAGCATTCAGTACGTTTTTACAATCTGCCGTTTTTTTCGCATATCGTTTACCGTCGAATACTTGAGCAGCTTTTCAATCGCCGCCAGCAGTGCCTGCTCCGCCGGGCAAACCAGGGAGAGGGCGACCCCATTTTCACCGGCCCGACCGGTGCGGCCGATCCGATGGAC
>JBFKTM010000438.1:0-3602 GCA_041636295.1 Oleiphilaceae bacterium | reverse complement strand
GCCTGCCCATTCGCGTCTTGATATTCAATTTCGTCTTTGTTGACGGTCGTTGTATCAACCGCTTCGGCAAATTCAGGTAAGCCACTACGGTAAGGTAGGGTGATAGGGTATAGGTTTAACGGAATCTCTTCCGCAGGATAAGCTACCGATTGTGCCAGCTCGACAAATCGGTCGCCCAGATTTTCCATTTTTCCGCCACGAGCCTTATTCTGTGGGCCATTCACTAAATGAGGGCCCATTTGCGACTGATAGTTCAGCGCGTACATCGCCTCTTCTGAATACTCGTAGCTTTCGATACCTGCGGTATAGTCAAAACGGGTTGGCTGATCCAGAACGTTCGGATCCAATATATCAAGGTCCAATCCCAAGCTTTCCGCCAATGGCTCACCAGACAACTCAAACTCGGTATAGGCCAACATACTCGCGGAAGTCAGAAAACGGTAGTCGGTCACTTCAGCTTTGTGCGCAGCCTGCACTGAAACTGCGGACAGCGCAGCCAAACTGGTGACAATCGACAAGGAGGTAATTGCTTGCTTTACGGCAGCAGAAATTCGAGATTGACGGAACATTGGAGCCCTCATGAAATAAATGATAATGGTTATCAATTTTAATGGGCGCATCATATCAAATCTAAATTATAATGCGAATACTTCTTATTTATAATTAGTGCCAATTCTGATTTAACTCAAAATCCTGTTAAAATAGACTTATTGAACGAAGCTAAATGGGGTGGGGTTAACAATGAGCAGCAGCATGATTTGGACAACAATTCTTCTAGGAGCGGCTATCTCCCTATTACTGTCTCGTTTTATTCTTAAATAGTGGCGTATTATCAAGGCCGCAGATGCCGCAGGGCTTGCCTACGAAAAGAGCCAACGAGAAAAACGACAAGAGATCATCGGCAGTATCAAAATTATTGCGAAGTGCATGAGTGAAGGTCAGGTGGAGTTATCCGAAGGGTGTATTCGTATCAAAGTACTGCTCGATCACGTCGATCCGACCCTGCACGAGCAAGCCCCCTTCTCTATTTTTTCAACCATGTATAAGGCAACGGAACATATGCCAACACATGAAGCGCGCAAAAAAACAGACAAGAAATTTATTCACAAGCTCGATCAACAACGTTTCAAATTGGAGCGCGATAACAAAGAAGCCATTCTTAGCGCCTCCGAAGCGATTCAGGTTTACCCATTTTGAAGGCAGGCAACACGCCACTTGCGTTTTAAGCGACGTACTCTCAACCCCACCCCGACCCTCTCCTTACCAGAGAATGGAGCTTGGTTAGCCCCCCAGACAAGAGGGAGGCAGGGAGGGTCAATCGTATAGCTAGTTCTTATCCTGAAACACGATAAATTCCCCGAACTATTGAAATATGTTCCGTCGTAGGTCGGGTTTCGCCTAAAGCGCCTACTTTTGGTAACCCGACCTACGTTAAAAATAGTCGTTTCAGGATGGGCACTAGCTAGTGTTTTCTCTCTGGTGTTTTAACCACACCTCTTACGATAAGTTCTTCAATTAATGTTGGGTCCAGTTCATGACAGAATCGACGAAAGTACTTCTGGATAATTCTGTCGGGAGACTCGGAAGACTCGTTAATTAACTCATTCCGAGAAATTTCATCAGCCAATCGGTAACGCTTTCCGAACTTCTTTCTGAATTGAAATTCCAGCTGCTGTAAATGAAATATACTTGCCTGATTAAAGATGAGCTTGTCCATCAGCACTTCCTTCAACGATTGCCAGATACCACCTAAAAAGTATCAATAACCAGCCTTCATCACTCTATCTACGCTGTAACCTTACATCCGACACTAGCGTTCGAGCTGCGATGTATTGGCGGCTATCCTCCTCTTCAATGTAGTCAATAAAAAGTGCTTCAACCACATTGCAATATGGAGTATGTCGCCCCTGATTAAAGGGGCACAAAACTAAGCAACTGATAATCAACGCTTAAATTATCTGCCCCCGGTAAAGCAACTACAATTTATTACACTTTTTAAAAAATCGTATCAGAGATTTATTTCGTTCCGTTACTACAGTGCGATTTTACATAACCTGATGCTATGCTTCTTCCAGCATACCGGCCATCTGCATGATTTCATCCTTCGACGCGATCAACTCATCCATTGCCTCATTGGCCCGCGCTGGATCAAGCTGCATACGCTCATACAACTCACCAGGGATAGGCTGGGCCGGCCCCATAGGCAACCCTCGCTCGCTCAGCAGATTACGTGCGATATAGAGGATATTGGCAAAGTCAGAATTTACCCCATCGAAGCCAGGATTTTTCTGATGACGCAAGGCGACAATCACCTCTTCTGGCATATTCCATACCGCCATCAGCTTGCTGCCTACCTGCTCACGGGTAATGCCTAGCAGAAAATGCTCTACATAGGAGGGATCAATATGTGGATTAGCTTCAATATAACGACAGATCAGCGAAAAATGAGGTGGAAAGACATGAGCCAATACCAGATAACCAAAGTTGTGTAATAGCCCTGACAGATAGGCCAAACCGAACCCTGGCCGATGCTCTCGGGGAATTACATTGATCAGAGCACCGGTCGCTGTGGCCATCCAAATCGCCTGCTGCCAGTAGGGCGTATACCCTTCGGGCTGCTCTTTGGGCAACTGCAAAGTTTTACCGAGCGCCAAGCCCATTGACAGATTCATGACCAGGTCAAACCCCAACACCCGGATAATCGCATCGTGTACCGACTTTATCTTACCCGGTGCGGAATAGAAGGATGATGATGCCCAACTGACCACTTGCGCTGACAGGCTCGGATCGGCTTCAACAATATCGGCCAGCTCATTGACACCGGCATCAGGGTCGACCCGAAGATGGATAATGCGTTGCGCCGTTTGCGGCAGCGGGGGCACCTCTAAGGTATCTTCAAGACGCTGTTTGATGCGCAGATAGGTAAATTTTTCAATGGCATGATTTATCTGCGTCAGATCCTGTGAGGGCTCGCTTCGATTAATACTAATTTCAGCAATCGGCTTTGCAAAACTCTCTTGTCGAGCATCACTTAACAGCGCAGCAAAAATCTGCTTATCCAGCTGTATCATTTTGCCCTGCTCACCAGACTCCAGGTACACCAGATCGAGACTCAATACGGATTCATCAACCACCGAAGGCAGACCGGTAATTCCAGGCAGCGCTGGAATGGCACTCAAACTGTACTTCGCGCGTAGACTATCGAGATCATCCGGTGCCAGCGCTACCAGGTCTCGGCCCAATCGGCTATTGAGTCGGTCGACGTCCAACAGGCTGTTCGCCGGCAGTATGACCTGCATACGCCCCAATACATCATGCATCAACACCATTTTGACAACACGGTCTTCTGGCGCCTGCTGAAGATCCACCAGGGTCAATTGCTGTTGAGGATCAGCCGGTTGTGACTCACGACTGTAACTTTCGATAACTTTGCTCACGGCACTGGGAATCATTTTATTTTCTGCTCTCTGCTATCCCGTTGAAAATCCTAATTATGGTAACTATACACCAGTCTAGATCAACTATCCTTATACTGCCCCATATTGCACACTATTGCCTAACCACCGCTCAATCAGCGCATCAACCGCCTGCGCATTGTTCAG
>JBFKTM010000437.1:0-3607 GCA_041636295.1 Oleiphilaceae bacterium | reverse complement strand
GCTTTTTTTGATAAGCGTTCCAAGTTTGTTCACTATCGACCACGCACGCTGATAATGAATAACCTTGAGTTTGATCATGCTGATATTTTTGCTGATCTGGCGGCTATTCAGACCCAGTTCCACCACCTGGTGCGAACAGTTCCCTCAACAGGGTTAATCGTTGCCCCTAAAAATGTCGAGAGCATTGAGCAGGTACTGCAAAAAGGGTGTTGGAGTGAGGTTCAGACCATCGCCTCTGAAACGGGGGATTGGAACTATCAGTTGTTATCCGCAGATGGTTCACGCTTTTCGGTAGAAGTGCAGCATGAATCTGCGTCGGTCAATTGGTCGCTAACCGGGGTTCATAATGTGTTAAATGGCGTTGCCGCTATGGCTGCGGCCCGTCATGTCGGTGTTAAGGCAACGTTGGCGGCGGAAGCGCTTAGTCTATTCGGTGGTATTAAACGACGTTTGGAACTGTTGGGCAATATTCATGGTGTAAAGATCTATGATGATTTTGCTCACCACCCTACGGCCATTGAAACGACGTTGGATGGATTAAAAAAACAGGTCGGTGATGAGCCGATTATTGCGCTTATTGAACCGCGTTCGAATACCATGAAAATGGGGGTTCATCAAAATAGCTTACTGCTTTCAGCGGATAATGCCGATCAGATAATATGGGCCAATCTGGCGAAAGATGGTTCGATGGACTGGTTAAATCAAATGACTGAACAGGCGGATGATAAACATCAGTTAGGTTGCTCGGTTGAGCAGATTATTGCGATAGTAAAAGAAAACCTCCAGCACAATAACGCCACCCAACAACATGTGGTGATTATGAGTAATGGCGGCTTTGCGGGTATACATCAAAAATTGATTGCAGCACTTGAGGCGGATGGGTAAATGGCGACTGAACAAAAGCGAGTGACGGTGGCCATTACCGGTGCATCTGGCGCGCAATATGGTTTGCGTTTGATTGAGTGCTTGGTGAAAGCACAGGTACAGGTTTTTGTGATGGTTTCAAAGGCGGCTCATGTGGTCATCGCTACCGAAACCTCGGTGAAACTACCGGCGCAGTCGGCGGCTATGGAGCAGTTTCTAACGGAACGTTATCAGGCTGATCAAGGGCAGATAAAAGTTTTCGGCAAAGAGGACTGGATGTCACCGGTTGCTTCCGGGTCTGGAGCTCCATCCAGCATGGTGATCTGCCCATGCAGTACCGGGGCGCTGTCGGCGGTGGCCACAGGTGCCAGTAATAACCTGATTGAGCGCGCCGCCGATGTAGCGCTGAAAGAGCGACGCCAGCTTATTCTGGTCCCCAGAGAGACCCCTTATTCGGCAATCCATCTTGAAAATATGCTCAAGCTGACCCAAATGGGAGCGACGATAATGCCGGCCAGTCCTGGCTTTTACCACAAGCCGGAATCAGTGGAAGATATAGTCGACTTTATGGTCGCCAGGGTATTGGACCATCTAGGGGTCGAGCAGCAGATGGTCGAGAAGTGGGGGAGTGGCCGCCTATAATGTCATAACCCCGGATAGTGATATAACCATTCCTTTTTTCACACTAAGGGAGATCACGACTAGACTCAAATTTAACTGGCGCTGAATGTCTCAAATAGCCAATTAAAGGGTCACAGGGAATGAAAACCTGGGTCATTAGCTTGGTAGTCTCTTTTGGAGTGACACTCCCGGGTATTTCGTATGCAGACGAAGCGGTGAAACTGATTGCCCGCGAGACAACATCTTACTCCGTTGATATCCGCGGAAAAGTGTCCGGTGAGGTGGTACCGGTCATTGATTGTGTTTTCGGTATTCTGGATATGGATTACCAGCTTACCATCATTCCGTGGCGCCGGGCACAACGTAAGGTATGGAATGGCGATGCTCATGGCTATTTTGCAGCGACCAATAATACCCAAGACGAACAACATGCTATGCTCTCGTCGCCGATCGCTTTGGAAAAATGGTATTGGTATTTTCTCAAAGGCAATCCCGCTCCCTCGCTGTCGTCATTGACCGAGAATAATCAGAAAATTGGTATTATTTATGGGTCAAACACTGAAACCTGGCTGTTGAAACAGGGGATCGATTCGTATATTGAGGCCCGCTCATTCGAGCAGATTGTCAAACTACTTGAATTGAAACGTATTGATCTTTTTCTGGCTGATCAGGCCCTTTATCATAAAGAGTTTGAGTCGCGCTATAACAACTTATTGGATTCCAAATTTGTGCGGTATACGCCACTTGGGGTTTATTTCAACGCAGGTTTTTTGGAGGAATATCCAGGCTTTTTACCATTGTTCAACAATACCATTGAGCCCTGTTCGCCCCATGCAATTGAACTCTCTCGTGAAGAACATAATGCGCTCTACAATACCGCACTCAGCGACATTCTTCACCTCACCCAGTCCCCCGCTATTCTGAAGGCATTAGTTAAGCAGAACCAGCAACATTCATCCTTCACTGACGTAGATATAAAGCGACTGAATGCCCAGTGGCTAATAGAAAGAAATAGTGAAGTTCAGCCATTAATTGAAGCAGTGCTCTCGAAAGATGTATCGACGTATCTTAAAAGGGTAAAAGAAAATTCCAATACGTTATTCACCGAGATTTTTGTGATGGATCAGCTGGGGCTAAATGTAGGGCAGAGCGATGAAACAACAGACTACTGGCAAGGTGATGAGGACAAGTTTATACAGGTTTTCAACACCCAAGGCAGAAAGAAAATCTATATTGATGATATCCGTTACGATGAGTCCAGCAATGCGTTTTTATCCCAGATTAGTTTAACCATTACTGACCCGGAGAACGGTCAAGTTATTGGGGCAATGACAGTGGGGGTCAATGTTGAGAAAGCGCTGAGCATGGAATATTCAGAATGATGAGCATGGCCCACCGATGGAAGAACGGTTTATTGCTTTCTTTTGTGATTCTTCTACAGGCTGCTTCTATCAACGCTGAGCCTATACACCTCGTTACGGGTAATAATTATTCCCCTTTTACCGGCGAAACGCTCCCGGAAGGTGGCACTATTACTCAAGTCATCAAGCGAGTGTTTAAAGAGATGGGGTATGAGGTAAATGTCTCCTACCTGCCGTGGAAGGAAGGCTACGAAGCGACTAAACAGCAACAGTTTTTTGCAACGTTTCCCTACAACAAAAATAGAGAGCGTCTTGAGCATTTTCACTATTCCGAGCCCATTATCACCTATGCAACACTGTTCTATGTTCGCCATGATTCGCCAATAACATTTCATCACTATCAAGATCTGCAAGGGCTTACGTTTTGTAATCCGGTTGGGTATAACCTTGGGAAGCAAAAATGGCTAATTAACCAAGGCATCATAAAACTGAAGAAACCCAAGCAGTTGAATGACTGCCTGAAAATGATTTTAGCGGGTGAGGCAGATTTTATGTCGATGAACCCCTATGTTGGCTGGACTTCAATCAAAGAACTCTATGGCACGATCAAAGACTTCAGAACCATTGAAAAGCCGAATGATGAGACCTCGCTCTACTTGATCATCTCTAAAGCTAATGAAGATGCTATTCCTTTTTTAAAGGTATTTAATCGGACACTCGACCAGTTAAAGAAAACCGGCACGATTGCGAAAATCCTAAAT
>JBFKTM010000436.1:0-3608 GCA_041636295.1 Oleiphilaceae bacterium | reverse complement strand
CCAAATAACCAAGGAAACCGCTGTTGATACTCTCCCTCAAATGAGCGAATGGCATCTGCATCTTCAAGTGTGACGCCAATATCATCCAGGCCATTGATCAGGCAGTGTTTTCTAAACGAATCTATTTCAAACGGGATCTCATCACCACCAGCAGATTTAATCAGCTGATTCTCTAAGTCAACCGTAAACTGACAGCCATCATTGCTTAACACCTCATTAAACAACTGATCCACCACCTGCTCATCAAGAACTACCGGCAAGATGCCGTTTTTAAAGCAGTTGTTGTAGAAAATATCAGCAAAGCTTGGGGCAATCACACAGCGAAAACCATAATCATCCAAAGCCCATGGCGCATGCTCACGACTTGAACCGCAACCGAAATTCTGTCGGGCAAGCATGATAGAGGCTCCAGCATAACGCGGCTGATTCAAAACAAACTCTTTATTAAGCGGTCTACCGCTACAATCCTGATCTGGCTGTCCTTCATCAAGATAACGCAACTCATCAAACAAGTTCTTACCAAATCCGGTTCGTTTAATGGATTTCAGGAACTGTTTTGGAATAATCATATCAGTATCGACATTTGCGCGATCGATTGGCGCAACAATACCGGTGATCTGAGTAAATTTTTTCATTTCATTTTCCTCTTACAACGTCGGCATCATTATTAGTTCAGGTAATCTCTAACATCCACAAAGTGACCTGCAACGGCCGCAGCCGCCGCCATCGCTGGACTAACCAAGTGAGTTCGTCCGCCAAATCCCTGACGGCCTTCAAAGTTTCGATTAGATGTTGATGCGCAGTGCTCCCCCTGCCCCAACTTATCGGCATTCATCGCAAGGCACATTGAACACCCAGGCTCCCGCCATTCAAGCCCTGCCTCTCTAAAGATTACATCCAAACCTTCAGCTTCGGCCTGCTTCTTAACCAGACCTGAGCCAGGCACAACAAGCGCTTGCTTCAACGTAGCTGCAACCTTCCGCCCTTTAACAACCTTCGCAGCAATTCTCAAATCTTCGATACGTGAGTTTGTGCATGAACCAATAAACACCCGGTCCAATTTGATACTGGTAATCGGCACATCAGCCGCCAACCCCATATACTGGAGCGCGCGATTAATCCCTTCTTTTTTAACCGGGTCATTTTCTTGCTCAGGGTTAGGAACATTAGCATCTACCGCAACAACCATTTCCGGTGATGTTCCCCAGGTTACCTGAGGTTTAATATCCGCCGCCTCTAACTCTACTACCTTATCAAAGACCGCGTCATCGTCACTATGCAACTGTCGCCAACTTGCAACAGCCTTTTCCCAATCTTCACCTTTTGGTGCATAGGTGCGGCCCTTGACATAGTCGATAGTTACATCATCAACGGCAACCATGCCGGCTCGCGCCCCCGCCTCAATCGCCATATTACAGACCGTCATGCGACCTTCCATCGACAAATCCCGAATGGCCTCACCACCAAATTCAATGGCCGACCCATTCCCGCCAGCGGTGCCTATTTTGCCAATAATAGCAAGTACGATATCTTTGGCAGTGATACCCTCACCCACTTTACCGTTCACCTTAACCAGCATGTTTCTCATTTTTTTCTGAATTAAACACTGCGTTGCCAACACGTGCTCAACCTCAGACGTACCGATACCATGGGCTAGTGCACCAAACGCACCGTGCGTGGAGGTATGAGAGTCACCACATACCACGGTCATACCCGGTAGTGTTGCACCTTGTTCAGGCCCAATCACGTGTACAATACCTTGACGCTCATCCAGCATCTTAAATTCTGTAATTCCAAACTCATCACAGTTTTCATCCAGCGTTTTAACCTGAATGCGTGAAACCGGGTCTTCAATTCCATCAACACCGCTGGATCGCTCTGTGGTTGGCACATTGTGATCTGGCGTTGCGAGGTTTGCATCTATACGCCAAGGCTTTCTGCCCGCAATTCTTAACCCCTCGAACGCTTGCGGTGAAGTCACCTCATGCAGCAACTGCCTATCGATGTAGATCAACGCAGAACCATCTTCTCGCTGCTTAACTACGTGAGAGTCCCACAACTTATCGTAAAGCGTTTTACCAGCCATATTCATATCTCCTTCACTTCGGATCAACAGCAATCTGAATCATTGAGTAAATTCTAATCCTCATGCTAGGATAAAACAAATTCATATTTTTTATATATTCAATAACTTTTGGTAATACCAAACAGTAGGTGTTTTTATGGATATTGATGCCCTCAACGCTTTCGTTAATATTGCAGAACTCGGTTCATTTTCAAAAGCAGCAGAAGCGATCTCAATCACGCAACCGGCGATCAGCAAACGTATCAGAGCACTGGAATCTCAGCTGGATTGTAAGTTGTTTGAACGATTACAAAGAGATGTAACACTAACGGATGAAGGGAGAGAGTTACTACCGAGAGCGACCTCAATACTTCGAGAAGTTGAAAATGCCAAACAATCTATTCTGAATATATCTCAAAACGTTAGTGGTAAATTGACCGTTGTCGCGAGCCACCATATAGGTTTACATAGACTACCCTTCGTTATAAAGCCTTTTTTACAAGAGTATCCACTGGTTGATTTACAACTACACTTCATGGAGTCAGAGAGAGCTTTTGAGGCACTTGACCACAATCATGCCGACATTGGTTTTATTACTATCACACCAGGTGCTTATCCAGACTACATAGAACACCTGATCTGGAATGACCCTATGAGCATTGTATGCTCGCCAGATCATGATCTTGCCCGCAATCAGCCAACATCTATTGAAAAACTGTCGGGCGCAAACGCTATTCTCCCATCAAAAACCACTTTAACCTATCAAGTCATTGAAAAACTGTTTTTAACTAAAAACCTTAAACTTAAAGCCACCATCCCAACCAACTATTTGGAAACAATAAAGATGATGGTATCGGTTGGCCTTGGCTGGAGCGTTCTACCTAACACAATGATTGATGAACACTTAACCGTTCTATCTACACCAGAATACTCTCCATCAAGAAAACTTGGTGCCGTTACCCATAAAAGAAAGACAATTAGCAACGCCGCGCAGGCACTTATAAAACAGGCTAACAGTATCTGGGGAAATGAGCAGTCAAATACCGCCGACTAGAATAAGAAAAGGCGCAATTCCTCGCGCCTTTTCTCCCCACCAACAGTAAGACTACCAATCAGTGCTTTATTGCATCCGCAATACGCAACCTCACATAAGATCCGGGTGCATCCTCAATGACTTCAAGCTCTCTATCACCTGGAATACGGGGCGTAACTTGATCGCCCGCATACTGTTCAGACCACGCTTTCCAGTCAGACCACCATGACCCCTTATGATTTTCGGCATTTTTCAACCATTCGTCTGCATTTTCGCTTAGATTATCGTTAGTCCAGTAGCCATATTTCTCTTGCGTCGGCGGATTAACAACCCCAGCAATATGCCCGGAACCGGAAAGCACAAACTTCACGTCACCACTATGCAGTAGTGCCCCCTTATAGGTGGATTTCCACTTCGCGATATGATCCTGAATAGTAGATAAGAAATAAGTCGGCGTTTTGATCTTACTTATATCAATTTTTACACCGTTTAATTCGATACCACCAGGCT
>JBFKTM010000435.1:0-3619 GCA_041636295.1 Oleiphilaceae bacterium | reverse complement strand
GATCGCAGGATGACGACGGGGAATTTATCGTGTTCCAGGATAAGAACTAACTAGCCCATTTTCAGTTCATCCATCGACTTCAAGGTATAAATATCGTATCGACTACTCTTACCTTCTAGCACCAGTGTGGGCTTCTTGCCCTCAATTTCCGGCGCTTTGCGCGGACGCTTTACCACCACACGATAACGGGCCTTTTCCAAAGCAACCGCTAACAGTGAGGCCGCATCAAGATCACCACCGACAATCGGCTTAAACAGCCTCATCTCCTTTTTCACCAATGAGGACTTATCACGTTCTGGAAACATCGGATCTAGGTAGATAACATCGGCAACAGCCGTGTTTTGTGTCGATAGCCATTCAATGCTGTCAGCATTTATCAATGACATCCTGTCGATAATCGCCGCAACCTCTTCAGCACGGACAGCCTGTTTAAGTCCAGCCTGCAACAGTTCAGCAACAACAGGTGAGCGTTCCAGTAGTGTCACATTACAACCAAGACACGCCAATACAAACGCATCACGCCCTAACCCTGCCGTCGCGTCCAGCACGTTTGGGGTAATACCGGGTCTCAGGCCGACCGCCTTGGCGATAAGCTGCCCCTTTCCTCCCCCGAACTTCCTGCGATGATCTGCCTTGCCTGATAGAAAATCGGCCCTTACCGGCCCTGGCGCGCCCTTGCCAGTCTGAACCAACGAGGGGCCAAACTGATCATAAAGCATCAGCAATGGAAAGCGTTGTTCTTTAGTCGGCTCAACCTCTGCCAGCAGTTCAAGATCAAGACGTTGAGCAAAATCAGTTGCCAACACCACATCACCGCCAGCACATACTGACACTGCCAACAGGTGTTGAATTTCAGGTATTTTCATTAAAAGAGAATCACAGACATTGTAAATTTAAACAAAAAGGTCGATACCCACCAAAACGCCACCATCGAACTCTTGTGAAGCCACTTCAGTTTGCTGGTAAGTAGTCAGTGCCTGCTGTGAATTCAAAGACAAAGGTTCAGAAGACTGGAATCGATTAATATCCACAGCCTGTGACGCCTGCTTTTGTTCAACGCGACGCTGAAACGCATCAGAATCTACGGTCTCCCGGTTTACCCGGTCAGCACGACGTCCACCCGTCGCGTCGAGGGCGGCAGCGTCCGCCCCCGGCTGAGGATTCCGCGTGCTCCCTCCCTCACTGAGTGGGCGCACCAGATTAACAGGAACAATGGCGTTAGATATGTTCACGATATTCTACTAACCGTCAGGTTATTTTTTATTCACAGAAACAAATATAACCCTAGAAGCGCCCCAAGTAAAAGCCGATAAATGACAAAAGGTGTAAAACCGATGCGTTCCAGAAAACTTAAAAACAGATGAATACAGGCATACGCACTAAAAAACGAAGCAATGGTACCAACCCCTACCATAGCCCACTGGGCATCGGTTCCGGTTTGAGCCAGCTCAACACCTTTTAACAGGCCAGCGGCCGCGATC
This sequence comes from Oleiphilaceae bacterium, assembly GCA_041636295.1. Classification (GTDB taxonomy): domain Bacteria; phylum Pseudomonadota; class Gammaproteobacteria; order Pseudomonadales; family Oleiphilaceae; genus Alkalimarinus. Next base: position 2,138 of record JBFKTM010000435.1, on the reverse strand, counting down.
AACGGTATTGATAACAAAAACGAGTATCGTGCCGCCGCCTCACGATTAAAGCCGATCAACAAGGCCGCCGTCATTGTAATACCCGAACGGGATGTGCCAGGTATCAGTGCCAGCGCCTGAGAAAAACCAATAATTACCGCATCTTTCCAGTTAATGGTGGGGAGTGAACGGGTACGACGCCCTTTAATATCCGACCACCACAGCAACAAACCAAAAAGCACCGTTGTGGTGGCAATTACTGCCGAAGAGCGCAAATGGGTTTCAATGGTTTCATTAAAGACAATCCCCGCTACGCCAGCTGGAATGGTGGCCAGGATAATAAGCCATGCCAGTTTACTCTCTTCACTGTGCTCTTGCTTAATTACACTGCTAAACCAAGCCGCGATCAGCGTGATAACATCCTGCCTGAAATACAACACTACAGCGAGCAGCGTGCCCACATGCACCGCAACATCAAATGCAAGGCCTTGATCCGGCCAACCCAACACTTGGGAGGGCAATATTAAATGAGCCGAACTTGAAACCGGAAGAAATTCGGTCAGTCCCTGAATTACGGCTAAAGCCAGCGCCTGAAACCAATCCATCTACATTCCTTATAAGTTTAAGTAACTACAGTACAACCTGTTAACGCTGACATAAGCGCTATGATACAAGGTGCGTTTGTACAGCAATTACCGTCAAATACCTAATCAAATTAAGTTTGTGCTGGCTATCATCGATAGGTGCGCAAGCACACGCTATAGCATTGGACTTCCAGCCACACGCCTGAATTATCGTCCTGGCAATTTCTTCCAGGCGACACTATCTCGTAAATAGACCGGTATCGCCTGCTCGGCAGAGACCATTTCACCGGCGGCGTACTTACTCTCTGCTAACCGAGCAATATATTCTGCCTTCGCTAACAGAGATGAATCCGTAATTGTCACATTGCGTTGAACCGCATCCGGCATTCGCCCCTCAAACTGCCAGCCACTTCCCACACCGACAAACCCAGTAGTATCCGCAAGACCTGCATTACCAGACTCAGTGGATTCAGGCAGTTGCACTAACTCTGGCTTACAGACCGTTTCCGCCTGCAGCATATTAACCTGAGTGCCGTTGACCTCAAACGCCCCCCAGTAGACTTCATCCATCCTCGCATCAATCGCGGTGGCGATCCGGCTATGGCCGCCCACCATTGACGCCTCCAAAGCCATAGCCTCAAGGGTCGATACTGGTATTACCTTAATATCGAGTCCGTAAGCCAAGCCTTGAGTAACCCCAGCAGCAATACGCAAACCGGTAAACGAACCCGGCCCGCGACCAAACGCAATCGCATCCAGCTGATCAGACTCTGTTCCGCTCTGTTGCAACACCTGCTTCACCATTGGAATGATACTGCCGGTATGACCTTTAGGTACCACCTCGTAAACACAGGTGACGTTACCCTCTTTTATTAACGCGGCTGAACAGGCTTCTGAAGAAGTATCGAGCGCAAGTATACAGGCCATGAAAAGGATCTCTCCAAATAGGTCAACAACTGAGTTAACAATGGTTTATTAACATTTATGCATTAAACAGAAAAAAGGCTGCACTGGATTACCAGATACAGCCTTTTAGAGGGTTTACCCCTCATATTCCAGTACCGAAAAAGATTATTAACCTTCCAGGCCTGCAAAAACTTTCTCGCGAATCTCTTCAACCGAGCCAACACCAGCAACGGCCACATAACCCGGTGCCGTTGCAGCATCGTCTTTTGCCCAGTTCTGGTAGTAGTCGATCAGCGGTGCGGTTTGCGCATGATATACATCCAAACGCTTACGTACGGTCTCTTCACTATCATCTTCGCGCTGCAGAAGAGCCTCACCCGTAACGTCGTCTTTACCTTCTACTTTGGGTGGGTTGTACTTTACATGGTAAACACGGCCACTGGCTTCATGCACTCGACGACCGCTTAGACGACCAATAATCTCTTCGTCATCAACGCTGATTTCAACCACAGAATCGATTTTAATGCCGTTATTTTTTAACGCTTCAGCTTGAGGAATCGTTCTCGGAAAACCATCAAACAAGAAACCATTCTCACAATCAGCTTCCTTGATACGCTCCTGAATCAATGCAATGATGGTTTCATCAGACACCAAACCACCTGACGCCAT
>JBFKTM010000434.1:0-3622 GCA_041636295.1 Oleiphilaceae bacterium | reverse complement strand
CCCCTAATGTGTCCAGCAACAAATTCAGCTTTGCGCTCAACGTCGCTACATCCACACCAAGAGGGTTCACAATCATCATTGCCCGCAACATAGGTCCACCTTCACCAAAATTAGTAATTAAAGCGATAGCGGTTGCGAGAAATATTAACCCTAAAGTAACCGGAGCTTGTGCGATAGTTAACCGAGGAAGGCCTGAGCGGTTTGGCCGAAAGGAGAACTTCAATTGCGAGCTATAATGATCGAGCTGTGTTTTAAAGCCATTATCATTGAGATAACGAAGCAAGGCAGTCTCAACAGACTGCTGCGCTCGTTCGTCTTCCAGCCAGATGACCTGCTTTCCATTTTCTTCAGCTATCCGGTGAGGAACACGCTGACTACTTAGCCAGCGACTAAAAAGAGCCAGATCAACATCGATGGAAACTTCACCTACCTTCACCATTCGACTGACCCTTTCACATTTCGGGCCTTACAACATCGACCCATACAAATTTGTCTTTTGATAAATGTCGTTCTCCATCCATACGATACGCGACGAGTTTGCCGTATTTCACCGCACTATAGTCTAAGCAGGCAATATTAGACTGAATAGGCTTAGGTGGCCCCGACATCCAGTAGTGCCCCACAAACAGCGGCGGTTGATAACAATCATAGCTAAGTAATGACCGTTTTTCACTGTCGGTTAATCTGTGACTGGCAATATGATCCGGCAACGGATCTGGCTGAAAAACAACATCCTGATAAACTTCTGGTTCATCGTTCCAGAATTTTGTTCGGAAAAAGCGTCGTGTGAAGCCATCTTTACCAACGATAGTTTCACCATTAGGCAATCGCATATCGGTGCCTCGCAGCAATCGATCCATAACCTGCCCGGCAAAGCTATCCTTAACCGTAGATGCATGAAGAAAATCTTCGTCGATCTGATTACTGCCAAACCGCTCCTTGAATTGAGAAATAAGCTGTTCATCCCAGCAAGCGTGAACGACCCTAAAATCTTCCATCTCCAAAAATAGCGGCAAGGTATAGAACCACTCAAGAAAATCATTCCACTCCGTTGAGTAGGACTCAAATTGCTCAAGTGTCTCCCTGATCAGCCGTTCATGCCTTGCATTGTGCTCACGTAAATAGGTATGCCCACTTCCAGGTCGCGCTCTTGTGCAATACCCCAAAGCATTATATTCATGATTCCCCATCACCATATGAGCCGAGCCATGCTCCACCATATCGCGAACAATATGTAACGCCTCCCTAATGCGAGGCCCTCGATCCACGATATCACCAATAAAAATAACTTTACGGCTTGGGTGCTGATACACACCATTGTGCTTGCTATACCCTAGCTGCTCCAACAACTTGACCAGCGTCATCATGCAACCGTGCACATCACCTATCAGATCATAACCTTGAGATTTCGCCACTACCCCTCCACCATTTCAACACTGCCTCTGCCAGCCTTAACCATCTCTATGTTTGCACCGTTAACTAGCTGGTTCCTAGGTGATGAGCCCACCCCAGTTTTTCGCGACAGGTTTCGTAGAAATTGTGACTCGTTGGATGAATCAGTCTCACCTTGTAGGGTCTCTTATAAATATTAACCGTATCTCCTGGTGCTACCGGTATATCACGCTGCCCGTCACAACTTACTTGAGGGTATATCTCGTTGGCTTCACCGATCACAATTTTAATTTCACTATTACCGTCCACAACAATTGGTCGGCTACTCAATGTATGTGGGAACATAGGCACCAAGGCAATGGCATCAAGCTTAGGGTGTAATAGCGGCCCACCCGCAGAAAGCGAATAAGCCGTTGACCCGGTTGGCGTTGATACAATGAGCCCGTCAGATCGCTGACTGTAGACAAACTGACCTTCAATAAACAAGTCAAAACCAATCATCCGAGTCGATTTACCGGGATGCAGTACAATATCGTTGAGGCCAGAGCCATAACCAACAGGCTCCCCATTTCTTTTGACCGTAACCTCCAGCAGGAATCGCCGCTCTTCAATGTACTCCCCTTTGAGTACACCCTCGACCTTTTGCTCCAGTTCGTCAGGTGAGATGTCAGTCAAGAAACCCAACCGCCCTCTATTGACTCCTAGCAACGGCACATTGGACTTTGCCAGCTCTCTGGCCGCTCCCAGTAGGCTACCATCCCCCCCCACGACTATGACAAGATCACATACTTCGCCCATCATCTTTACACTGCTAACCTGAAGCCCATGGCCTGGCAACAATGTAGAGGTATTTTCCTCTATGATCATATGGTAGCCTTCATTAAGAAGGTACTTTTTAAGACTTCGAAGCGTTTCAACAACACGCACGCTCCCCATTCGACCAATCAAGCCAATATTACGAAAGTGATCCATAATTTCTTTTTCTACCTCCGGCTAAGTATTAGGGCTATCTTAACGGAAAGCATACAGTAACGGAAAGGAGACATTGCGTCCCTCCCCTTTTATCTTCCTCACCACACTATAATCGATACCTGAATTAAGTGTTCGGCGACCAATTTGAGTGTTGTAGCCTATATGAGGGCAGTTCTGTTATCTTGAAGACTGTTCAAGCAATACGATGCCCACAGGAATAAAGAACCACAATGATTAGCGGCCTACAAAACAAAGCAGTACGGGATTTAGCCTGGGTTATCATGAGTCCCTCACTTATTGCCAAGCAAAAAGGCTGGCCTATGGTTGAGCCTGCTATTACAAGTGACTGGATTAGCGAGTGGTTAATGGCACTGGATGATGAGCCAGAGCCTTTAATTTGCCATTTGCAACAAGAGTCATCACATTTTCTCGGCACCTATTTTGAATCTCTCTGGGCCTTTTATTTAAATGCGATGCCACACATTGACCTTATTGCAAGAAACCTACAGGTGAGAACCCGAAAAAAGACCATCGGTGAGTTCGATTTCATTATTTTTGATCACAAGCAAAACCAATTTATCCATCAGGAAATTGCCATCAAGTTCTATCTCGGAATCGGCAAACCTAATCAACATCCGTTCACCGACGGTCAAAATCTATGGTACGGCCCTCAGTGCAGAGACCGCTTGGATCTAAAAATGAATAAAATGCTCAATTCTCAAATCCATCTATCAACAACCGAGTTTGGAAAGCGGGCATTGCAAACACTCAATATAGACACAGTCAAAACCCAGCTTGTTGTTCGAGGGTACCTTTTTACCCCACAGACTCATCGGTGACGGCCCCTGATTTCTGTAATCCAGCACACCTCAGTGGGCAATGGGTGTCGCTATCACAGCTTTTAAAAGAGCCTGATAGCTATCTCCACCCCATCCAACCGAACCATTGCAGCGACGCCTGGCAACTGCTATCAAAGCAAAGTTGGATTAGCCGCTTTGAGATTCCCTCTGTATTGCAAAGACGCCAATACTCTACCGATTTTTTTACTGATCAAGCCAGCATATTGAGCACCGTTGAAAATCATGTAAAAAGCGAGGGCCGCCCTTGGATGCTAGCATGCTTACAAAAACAACAGGGGCGGTTAATTGAGTATCATAGACTATTTGTAGTCCCCAACGGTTGGCCAGATATCTTTCATCCACCACACTAACGGTGATATTAATCTACGACAGAGAGGCCATCCCCCGCCGACCTTGCT
>JBFKTM010000433.1:0-3623 GCA_041636295.1 Oleiphilaceae bacterium | reverse complement strand
TTTGTAAAAGAGGTTAATCAGGCAATGGTAAAACATCTGTCCAATGATGAGTTTTGTATTGAAGATCTGGCGTTTCATATGAATATGAGCCGACGCTCTTTGCAGCGAAAGCTAAAAGAGTTTGGTCTTACATTTAGCGAGTTAAAAAACAACCTTCGTATTAACCGGGCTAAGAAAACCTTGTTTGATGGCCAGGTTAGTGTTGATCATTTAGCCGAGCAGCTAGGCTTTATTAATAGTCACAGTTTTCGCCAGTTTTTCAAAAAACATACGGGTATGACCGTTTCACAGTACAAGTCCACTTCATTTGTAAGTGAGCACTTACATTAATTAAAGACAAGGGTGTTAACTGGATAAGAGCGTTGCGGTAATTGCTTACTTGTATCACCTGAAAATACCTGTAGAGTCGCGCCCGCTGTTGGCGACGAGAACTCCGTGCGCTTAACGGGGGTAATGCACTATATTAGACAATAACAGCGCGGCGGCTAGGTAAAAGATCCGCGAGACTGAGCAAGATATTTACAGGTTAGATAAGGACTAAAAGCAAATGAATGAGCTTATCGGTGATAATAAGTTTATCGTTTCTCTCTTACTCATCGCCATTTCTCTGATCGTCCGCTGGGTAGTAGTGCGTCACCTCCGCAAACTCAGCGGGGATGAAAACGACCTGCCAAGACGATGGATTAACAGTGCCAAAAATGCCATCAATTTACTGATTGTTATTGGTCTGATTATTATCTGGCTCTCCGAGTTACGTTTTGTGGCGCTATCGATTGCCACCTTTATCGTGGCACTGGTGATTGCTACGCGGGAGTTTATTCAGTGCCTAATGGGCTCGTTGTACCAAGCGAGTACTCGTACCTTTGCTATTGGAGACTGGATTAAAGTAGGAACTCACTATGGTGAGGTCGGTCACAGTGATTGGTTAAGCACCACGCTGCTGGAGATCGACATGGAAACCATGAGCTATGCCTATACCGGTAGAACACTGGTTATACCCAACAATCAATTTGTCGCTAATCCTATTCAAAATCTGAACTTCATGAGGCGCTACGTCGCCCACTCTTTTTCCATTGTGCGTGAGGCCGAGCCGGTTAACCCCTTTGACGCCAAGGAGTTTATTCTGGAGAAGGCGAAGGAGTATAGTTTGCCATTTAGCGATGTGGCGCAACGTTATAATGGCGTCATTGAGAAGCGAATGGGGGTGAGTATTACCGGGCCAGAGGCCAGTGTTAGAATTACCACCAATAATTTGGGGAAAAATGTTTTTACGGTCACCGTGTTTTGCCCTACCAAGGATGCCGTTGGTATTGAGCAGCAGTTAACCGAGGACTTTTTGGACTTTTGGTACCGTGAGCTGGGGCTCTTTAAAGCTAAGCATGGAGAAGGCGGTAAGATTAACTCGCCGCTAACCTATGCGACCTAATGTTTAAACTGCACGACAAGGTTGTGGATCTCATCTACCATGCGGCTTAACTGCTCACTGGCTTCAAACGTATGTTCAGCGGCGGCAGTGACATCATTGGTTAACTGACTAATGCGGATGATACTCTGATCGATGCTTTCGGCAGCCATGGTCTGCTCTTCTGTGGCGTGGGCAATATGCTGGTTTGTTTCATTAATCGCCGAGACAGAGTGTAGAATCCCCTCTATTGAATCGGTTGTGGTAGCGGCTTGTTGCATGGTTTGCGTCGCGCTTTCGCTGCTCAGCTGCATCTGTTTAGCCGCACTGGCCGCCCCGGCCTGAAGCTGTTCGATCATTTTCTGTATCTCCTCCGTCGAGTCGCCGGTTTTACTGGCTAACGTGCGTACCTCATCGGCGACGACCGCAAAGCCGCGACCTTGCTCTCCAGCTCGAGCGGCCTCAATCGCCGCATTGAGTGCCAGCAGATTCGTCTGTTCGGCAATTCCTCGTATGACGTCGAGTACCGAGCCGATAGTATCGGTTGCTTTGGCCAGCGCTTGGACGGCTCCAGAGCTGTCGTTAATCTGGCCGGTCAGTGACTCAATCGCACTCATCGTGTTGGCAACAATCTTCTGCCCCGAACGACAGGCATCCTGGGCTTCGGCGGCTTGCTTTACTGCATCTTCGGTATTGTCGTTAATACCTTTTACGGTGACGGCCATCTGATTGGTAGCCGTTGCTACCATGTCGGTTTCTTCTCTTAGATGTTGGGCGCTTTGGCTGGTGGTCTCGCTGACCTTGGCACTCTCTTCTGAAGAGTGGCTTAACAGTTCTGCAGAGCGGGCCAGTTGTCGAATAATATTATGGAACTTATCAAGCATTGAATTAAAGGCGATGCCAATATCGCCAATTTCATTTCGTCCTTGATAGTTGATGCGTCGACTCAGGTCTGAGTTCTTCTCGATGTCGGTAATGACCGAGGTCAGGCGGCGAATGGGATTAGTGATTGAGCGAGCGAGAAACGTACCCAGCGCCAAACTAATAACGACTGAAGCCACCATAATTCCCCATACCTGCGATTCCAGATCATGCCCCTTTTGGGTAACCTGATCACTGCCTTTCAATACTTGATCTGCCGCGTCGCCAACTTTGGTGCCGGCGTTTCTTACGCCGTTGCTGGCTTCGCGTACGGTGTTGGCAGCTTGTTCCAGAATGGTGTCAAACATGGCATTCATGGCCATGCTATGGGTTTGCGCTTCACCAACCTTCGAGCTGATTAGCTGTTTAGGCGCGTCACTTTTTGTTCGTTCTACGGCTTCGTTAATAGTGTTATTAAAGTCGTCAATATAGATCAGCACAACCTCTGCCGCTTCTGCCAGCTCTTCATCTTGATTGGCAATCTCCTGAAGTTTACCTCTCAAACCTTTTTCGGCAGTTGCTGCTTCTTTTAATGAGCGGTCATCAGCAGTGATGACGGAATCAAAACGCCAATACAGATAGGCAGAATAGAACGCATAGGCCTCTAACGTGGTGGTTTGTAAGTTGACCAGGCGCTCTTGCTGATTGACTAATCTATTCTGTTCATTAACGGCTTGATTTTGGATCTGCAGATAGGTGGTGTTGCCCTCTATTGTATCCAGCATATCGGCAATGCTGTTTAGCACCAACCCTAATGCAATCAATAGAATCAATACAAAGCCCAGGCTCATTAACATAGCGCGATGGAAGATGGTCAGGCGAACGTTGAACTTCGGGCGTATAGCCATACTGCTTTCCTTTTTTTAATGAGTTTGACTCAGCGCTCTAGTTAACAAAAGGTATGATTCCTGTAAAACCACTCAATGCATTAATATATAGACTAAAATAGTTACCATTGCGTATGTTTTGGCAAACTGACTAAGCGGAGAGAGAATGACCGAGGCACAACCCGTTGGGCTTATTTTGATTAAGGGAAGGGAGGTTTATGGGCCTGATTATCTAGGACGAAATCTTTTACTGGATAATGACGGGATGTTAGTAATTAAAGGCACGTTTGGATGAAACACTCGGACCCCATTACCTTTTCATTTCTACTGTTGCCTGGATTCGCCTCGCTGCCTCTGGCATCTGCCGTAGAGCCCCTATTGGCCTGCAACCGCTTGGAAGGTGAAGAGCGATATCGTGTGGACTACCTGAGCTGGGATGGTGAACCGGTGATCTCAAGTAGTGGGTTGGCATG
>JBFKTM010000432.1:0-3628 GCA_041636295.1 Oleiphilaceae bacterium | reverse complement strand
ACTCCCTCCTATTAGCATGTGTGATAAACATCACAATAGCCTAGCCTTATTCGGTATATATTCTCTGGTATACAAAAAATAATAAAAAAATATAAATAACAATAAAACATTAATAAGAATAATAAAGTTAAGTAAAAGAGCTAAATAATAAAGCCGAACACTTAATAAATCAGAGACACTAATGAAGCAAGATAGCAGAGTGAGCATATCGTCTTACGTGGTATCGTGCGCGCTTATTTACGGGGTTGGCATGTCACAAGCCAATGCTGAAATGCGTGCAATTGATGATGCCGAGTTAAGTCAATACACGGGGCAGGCGGCGATAGCATTCGACGTGACGGAAGCTGGTTCTAACAGGCAAACCCGTTTCACGATGGGCTTGGATACCGCTGTTCAGATGAATGTAGATAACATCGTACTTGGAGAGTATGAGAACGTATCGTCTGCAACCAGTTCCGACATCCAGGTGTCAAACCTGTCGCTAGGTCATATCTCGACTGATGGTGTCAATCCTCAACTAGATGGAAATACCTATTCTGAAGGACAAATAGTGCCTTTTGAAGGTGTGAACCCGTATTTTGAGATATCACAAGACAACGGTCAATTGGTCGGCTTCCGTTTAGGGTTTGAACAGGCACGTGGAACTCTTTCGGGTGACTTCAGTAGTCTCTCAGGGAACATCGGTTTAAAAATAGATGATGGTAGTGGTACTTTAAAAGACGCTAAGCTTTTAAATAGCACAGGTGTAGCAACCGACTATCGAGCGACTCATATTGGGCTTGATGATGGCACAAACTTTACAGCGCTGTCTAATATCAAAACACTTGAAATAGGCGAGAAGCAGACGGATGGCACCGTAGCGTATGCCAATGATCTGTTTTTTTCTTTCCAGAAACAAAATGTTCAGTGGGAAAGTGTTGGTGGTTCCACACCTACTACTGCCAATGCGGGAGTTTATATGAATATTCCGACGGCTATGCAGTTAGACCTGCAGCAGCTGCAAAGCGGCGTGTCAAGAGCCCGAACGGAATACATAGACAGAGGAACGGGGCTCTTTTAAAAAACAATAATCTAAAACAAATTCGTCTTTAATTAACCCGGTCTTTACCGGGTTTTGTTGTTTCATAGCTGTAATAATTTACGTGCTCATGTAATATCCCGGTTTAATTTAACGCAATACAACTTCATAGGAATTTAAATCCGTGCAAACAATTTTCTGGCATGATTACGAAACCTTTGGTGCGGATCCTCAACGCGACAGGGCCTCTCAATTTGCTGGAATAAGAACGGATCATGATCTAAACATCGTTGGAGAGCCCGTAACATTTTACTGTAAACCCTCAGATGATGTGTTGCCGAGCCCAGAAGCCTGTTTGATTACCGGTATCACACCTCAGTTAGCAAGTGAGAGAGGTATGATTGAGTCCGACTTTATTAAAAAAATTCATGCCGAAATGGCAAGACCGGGTACCTGTGTGGCTGGATACAATAGTATCCGCTTTGATGATGAAGTTACGCGAAATACACTCTATCGAAATTTCTATGATCCGTATGAAAGGGAGTGGAAAAATGGAAACTCTCGGTGGGATATCATCGATATGGTTAGGTTGGCGTATGCGTTACGTCCAGATGGCATTGTTTGGCCAAAAAAAGAAGATGGGACTCCAAGCTTTAGGCTTGAAGAACTTACAGCAGCTAATGGAATTGCTCATGAGGCGGCTCATGATGCGATGTCAGATGTTTATGCAACCATCTCTATTGCAAAGTTGATAAGAGAGAAACAGCCAAAGCTATATAACTATGTTTTTGAGCATCGGATCAAGCAAAAGATATCCTCTTTACTTGATATACAAACGATGAAACCTGTTTTCCATGTATCATCAAAATTTCCTGCTTCAATAGCTTGTTGCGCGCTAGTTGCACCCATAGCCGCTCATCCAAGTAACGGTAATGGCATAATCGTATTTGATTTAAGAAATGACCCATCAGAACTGGCTACGTTAACTGTTCAGCAAATAAGAGAGCGAATTTTTACAGCTACGTCGGACTTACCAACAGGGAGTGAACGTATCTCGTTAAAAACCATCCATTTGAATAAATGCCCAATAGTCGCTCCTGCTGCAATGCTAAAGTCACTGTCCCCTGATCAGCTGAAACGATTACAACTGAACGGTGATGTATTGAGGAAGAACTTAGCTGTACTTAAATCTATTGTTGGGTTAAGAGATAAAATCGCAGAAGTGTTTTCTGACACACCATTTGAGGCTGCTACCGACCCAGATTTAATGATCTATAGCGGGGGATTTTTGTCATCAAATGACAAAAAAAACTTAGAAAAAGTACGAAATGCTTCGGTTATAGAGTTAGCTGAGGAAGAGTTTCATTTTGAAGACGCTCGCTTGTCGGAGATGCTATTTCGTTATAAGGCGAGAAACTATCCAGAAACGCTTAGCAGTGAAGACCAAGAGCGTTGGGAGCGGTATCGCTACCAGCGACTGACAGATAGCAAGCTTAGCAGTATAACGTTTCAGCAGTATTTTACACGATTGGAAGAACTGGCAAGTGATGCCAGTACTCCCGTTGATAAACACTCTATATTAGAAGATCTTAGATACTATGGTGAATCAATTGTCCCTTATCTTTAAGCCATTAAAGGGCGTGTTTAGAGACCATAGGTCATCGCCTGAAATAAGCGAGTCATAGGGTTTTAGTGTGTTTGGTTGAGATATGCTGGTATCTTTATTCTGTAAATTTTTACCATGGCTATAAACCAATAATTTTTTACCTCGAGATTTCATTAATGCTTGGTAAAAGCTAAGAAACGTTTTTGGCGTAAGGTCATTTATTTCTTTGGCGAGTTCTTCTCTGGTATTAAATGAGAAATTCTCGCGATCGATTTCTCGCCAAAAACGATCGTTTCTTTCTGCCAGGGAATTATCCTTTTCAAAGAGTCTGGATAGCAGGGCTGCTTTATGTTGGTTAAATACGTTTCCAGGCATTTTGCTAAGCTGTTGACTATAGCTGCTTAAAAACGTTTGTGTTTCGAGCTCTAACTGTTGCCCACTTGCAATGGGTGACTGAATGATAAAGCCAATAGCGGGAACCTCAAAAAAGCTGAAATTAGTGGCAAAAACGATATATCCAAGTTGGTTCTCAGTTCTCATTTTTTCATAGTATGGTGACGACAGGAGCTGTGCCAATAAAAGGAATTTTGCCTGTTCTTGATACGACCGGTCATCTCCTTGTATATAAAGTGTGTATCCCGTATCGGGGTGGTCGATTTTCATAAATTGGGCGAACGAATTATCTGACGGCAGTTGAGCGACTTTGGCCCGTTTGACACTCGTTCTTTTAGTTGTATTCCCAAACATCCATGACTCTATTATAGTGGCGGCGTTTAGAGAACCTGCGTGGCTGATATTACCTGATGACAACGTGACAATTTCAAGTTCACCTAACAATAAGTCCTTAAAGGTGACCAAGTCGTTAAGTGTTACGTTATTCAGTGCTGCCAGTTTCTCCTGTTCAGTCCATTGAGGCTTGATAACGAGTTTTCTTATTTCATCCGTGGTCTGCTGGTACGGTTTTTTCTTCGCAGCATTTTCCAGTGACCTCACCAGTTGCTCTT
>JBFKTM010000431.1:0-3634 GCA_041636295.1 Oleiphilaceae bacterium | reverse complement strand
CGCTCTGTTTAACAATCGCGTCGATATCTTCATCGCTTGGCCAGATATCCTTAAGGGTAATTTCGTTCCCCTCTTTATCAACCCCCAAAATATCCTTTTCTATATCGAAGCGGATTGTACCCGCAATTGCATAAGCAACAACCAACGGTGGCGAGGCCAAAAATGCCTGTTTTGCATACGGGTGTATGCGGCCATCAAAGTTACGGTTACCCGACAGCACTGCGGTTGCGTAGAGATCTCGGTCGATCACTTCTTTTTGAATTTTCGGGTCCAGCGCACCACTCATACCGTTACAGGTCGTACAGGCATAAGCTACGATTCCAAAACCAAGCTGTTCCAGCTCTGTTAACAGCCCTGCCTCTTCCAGGTATAGTTTGGCAACCTTAGAGCCTGGCGCAAACGATGATTTTACCCAAGGCTTTCGAATCAATCCCAACTCATTGGCTTTTTTGGCCAATAGTCCGGCTGCCACAACGTTACGAGGATTACTGGTGTTAGTACAGCTGGTGATCGCAGCAATAATTACTGCTCCATCGGGCATTTCCCCTTCTTTCTCTTCCCACTTGCCAGCAATACCGCGCTCAGTAAGATCCGAGGTGGGAAGACGACGATGCGGGTTGGATGGCCCTGCCATATTTCGAACAACACTGCTCAGGTCGAATTCCAGAACGCGCTCGTATTCTGCATTGACCAGGCTGTCAGCCCAGAGACCCGTCGTCTTGGCATAGTTTTCTACTAACGCGACCTGTTCGGGCTCCCGCCCGGTTAACCTCAGATAATCCAGCGTCTGGTCATCAATGTAAAACATTCCAGCCGTCGCACCAAACTCAGGTGTCATGTTAGAAATCGTCGCCCGATCACCAATAGTGAGTTCGGCAGCGCCCTCACCAAAAAATTCCAGGTATGATGAAACAACCCGTTCCTTACGTAGAAATTCAGTTAATGCCAGTACGATATCGGTTGCAGTGATTCCTGGTTGGCGCTTACCGGTCAGTTTTACGCCAATTATATCCGGGAGCCGCATCATCGATGCGCGCCCAAGCATCACGTTCTCAGCTTCCAACCCCCCCACACCGATTGCGATAACCCCTAAAGCATCTACATGAGGTGTATGGCTATCGGTACCGACGCAGGTATCCGGGAAGGCAATACCATCGCGAGACTGGATAACCGGAGACATTTTCTCCAGATTAATCTGGTGCATGATGCCATTACCCGCCGGTATAACGTCAACATTTTTGAATGCGGTTTTGGTCCACTCGATAAAGTGAAAACGGTCTTCGTTACGACGATCTTCAATCGCCCGGTTTTTTTCAAACGCATCAGGATCGAAACCCGCGTGCTCAACTGCCAATGAGTGATCAACAATAAGCTGAGTGGGAACCACCGGATTTACTTTGGATGGATCGCCCCCCTGCTCTGCTATCGCGTCACGCAAACCTGCCAGGTCAACCAATGCCGTCTGACCGAGAATATCATGACAAACAACTCGCGCAGGAAACCAAGGAAAATCCATCTCGCGCTTTCGCTCGATTATCTGTTTTAATGAGTCAGTTAACTTGTCCGGATCACAACGGCGCACCAGGTTTTCAGCTAGTACACGTGAGGTATACGGCAGTTTTTCGTAGGCACCAGGCATGATCGAATCGACTGCCGCGTGGGTATCAAAGTAATCCAGCTTGGTGCCGGGCAAAGGTTTGCGGTTTGCGGTATTCATAGCATAATCCACGAGAGATATTCAAAGACGAGGGGCAGTCGTAACCTAAGTCATAACTAAACAGCCACGAACTACCCTGCTTTCTTAATAATAGTTTAAGGGAAAGGAGTCAGTTATTAGGATCTCGCCTCAATCGGCACCCATTCAGCCGTCTCCGGCCCAGTATAATCAGCGCTTGGTCTGATAATACGGTTGTTCGCACGCTGCTCTTTAACATGCGCAGTCCAACCCGTTACACGAGACATTACAAAAATAGGCGTAAACAATTTAGTTGGAATACCCATTAAATTGTAGGCTGAGGCATGGAAGAAATCGGCATTACAAAACAGCTTTTTCTCCCGCCACATTACCTCTTCGCAACGGACTGAAACCGGGTAAAGCACGGTATCACCCGCTTCATCGGCCAGTTTCTTTGACCATTTTTTGATAATGGCATTTCGTGGGTCGGATTCACGGTAGATGGCATGACCAAAGCCCATAATTTTTTCTTTTCGCTCCAGCATGCCCATCAGACCCGCTTCGGCTTCATCAGGTGTGGAGAAGCTCTCGATCAACTCCATTGCGGCCTCGTTAGCCCCACCATGCAGTGGCCCTCTCAGTGTACCGATGGCACCCGTGACACAGGAGTGAATATCAGACAACGTAGACGCACATACCCGAGCCGTAAAGGTCGATGCGTTGAACTCATGCTCAGCATACAGTATCAATGACGCATGCATCACTTTTTCATGCATTTCGCTAGGCTTTTTGCCATGTAGCATGTGAAGAAAATGTGCACCAACCGAGTCATCATCGGTCTCGGTTTCGATACGAACACCATCGTGAGAAAATCGGTACCAGTAGCAAATTATCGAAGGGAATACGGCAACCATACGATCAATTTTGTCATTCTGCTGAGAAAAATCAGTCTCTTCTTCTAGGTTACCAAGCATTGAGCAGCCGGTTCTAATAACATCCATCGGATGCGCTTCAGCCGGTATCCGCTCTAGCACTTCTTTTAATGCACCAGGCAGCCCTCGTAACGATTTCAACTTGGCTTTGTAGTC
This sequence comes from Oleiphilaceae bacterium, assembly GCA_041636295.1. Taxonomy (GTDB): domain Bacteria; phylum Pseudomonadota; class Gammaproteobacteria; order Pseudomonadales; family Oleiphilaceae; genus Alkalimarinus. Next base: position 871 of record JBFKTM010000431.1, on the reverse strand, counting down.
ATTCAACTCAGCTTGTGTTGGCAGTGCTCCTCTTAATAAAAGGTAAGCCACCTCTTCAAACTGCGCATTATCGGCAAGATCTGAAATATCGTAGCCACGATAGGTCAGCCCCGTACCGGTTTTACCCACTGTACACAATGCAGTTTCGCCAGCAACCTGACCTCTAAGGCCTGCACCTGCTAATTTCTTTTCAGCCATGGATGATCTCCCTTATTATCATTAAGTGTCGTATCTGAGTTGAGTTTTATTTATTCTTGCCTTCTTTGAACAAGCCATCCAGCTTCTGTTCATATTCGTGATAGCCGAGAAAATCGTATAGTTCCATGCGAGTCTGCATCAAATCTACGACGTCCTTCTGATCCCCTTTTTCAAGAATATTTTGATAAACCGCCAGTGCCGCCTTGTTCATTGCTCTAAACGCACTTAAAGGATAGAGCACCATGGCGGCTCCCGCCTCTCCTAACTCCTCTTTGTTATAGAGCGGTGTTTGACCGAATTCGGTGATATTAGCCAAGATAGGGGCATCTATTGCACTTGAAAATGCTTTGTAGTGCTCAAGTTCTGTGACCGCTTCAGCAAAAATACCGTCTGCGCCCGCCTCAATAAAAGCCTGTGATCGCTCAATCGCTGCAGCCAAGCCCTCTTGAGCAAACGAGTCGGTTCTCGCCATAATAAAGAAACTATCATCTTCACGCGCATCGACAGCTGCTTTAATTCTGTCCACCATCTCTTCGGTTGATACGATCTCTTTATTAGGTCGGTGTCCACAACGTTTCTGGGCAACCTGATCTTCAATGTGTACGGCTGCCGCCCCGGCTTTGCTCATCTCTTTGATGGTACGGGCAATATTAAAGGCGCCACCCCAGCCGGT
>JBFKTM010000430.1:0-3659 GCA_041636295.1 Oleiphilaceae bacterium | reverse complement strand
CTGCTGGGTCAACTTGGGGTTTCCCCGAAAAGCACCGGAGCAACTCGTAAAGCAGCACGAATTACTCCCTTTCGATTGCAATATAGACGTTATCGACAATATTGAGATTAAGTTTCGCCGTCACGACCTGAAGCAATATACCCAAGAGAGCACATTAACGTTAAGGGGATATATCGTTTTTACCGGGGAACCTCATCTTGTTGTGTTTCCTGATCACGATTTTTCAATTCCATTACTTGCCGACTATATATACGGTCAATCCAAAAAGGGGGAGTCTCCAGACTGCAATCGCAAAAATTTTGGTTCCTGGCTGGTTCATCGTATAGGTGACTACATCAACAAACAGTACCGCCATATATTCCCTGAGGGCATTAGCGTCAATTTTGCACGTTGGAACGGGCATGAGTCAGTAATCAATCGCTGCTTTGAAAGGGGGATCAACCGAGAGACCCTAGCCTGTAGCACCGGAGCCTTAGCGGTATCCTATGTGGTAAAACGATTATTCTCACCAGGATTGTCATCTATTAACCTGCTACCACTACGATGCCAGCATGAACTGCCCAGCGCCCAAATACGAGTGGAATTACAAGAGGATGGCTGGCACCTCAACACGAGGCCTATGTGTCTTTTCGATGGTACTTATTACATGCCTACTGAAGAGTTCACGCACAATCGTACTGAGGAACACCTTTTTAACAGCTCTACTCAGTTAACTCATCAAATTGGACTAAAGAGCCCTCCCCTTGAAAACACTGTACATAGCAGGGAGTCATAATGGGCACAGCCACTGCTAGAGATATGGGAACCCGTTTTTCACTTACCGCTATTTTTTACAGAATGGCGGTATTACTTGGGGTATCTTTAACACTCTGTGCCTTCCTTTTTTATAACCTTTCAGAAAAGGTGCATGAGCAGTACTTTATCTCGTCACTCTTCAGCACTGCCGAAATGGCTCAAACCGTTGAATTGCTCCAATCCCCCGCCGAAACCAGCCAGGAGGCTGATGGATCTTACAATGAGACGCTTGCTGAAAAACTACGTATTGCAAAAATAAGCCTGCTTCAGGCATCTATTTTCAACACCGGCATAGGCGTAACTAATAGCAAACTCCCAGATTCTCTTGAACTATCGTTAGCAATTCCAACAGGTAGCACAGAGCCTGCTAATATTAGCCAGAGTACTAACCCATCACTTATTGGTAAACCGGCACCAAATAGCTACAAGCTCAAAAAATTTGAAATTGCTGAAATAGCCGCCCTTCCGTTTCCTCTGCAATATGCAACTGACATGGACAAGTTTCAAGTTGTTACTCCTATAACCATTTACGGAGAGAAATCATTAGATTTTATAGTCACTTTACCTGATGAAGTAGTTAGAAAGGGTTATGAAAGAAGACGCCAAAGTATAATTTATAATTGGATCTCGGCATTGCTGTTTGGGCAATTGTTAGTGCTAATCTCGCTTGTATTAGTATCATTGCTCAATAGGCGAACCACTGACTCCCCAAATCATTCAAACCGTTTTATCAAGCCTGTTCAAGTTATCTGGGGAGCATCAATACTGTTGGCTTCGGTAATGATGCTGTGGGGGCTAACCTGGGTCAGCACACAAACAGAGCTACATGCTCTTGAGACATCATCCAAACTTCTATCCTTACAAGTTTCAACGCCCTTCCTCTCATTTCTGTCAGACAATATTACTGTAATCTTGATTACCGGCCTCAGCACTCTTGAACTTTCAATACTCCTGTTTAGTCGATTTAATCACCGAACAAGCGAAGGTAAGGAATTGGCGTTCAACCTTTCGTTCAAGGCAATGCGGCCTGCAATTTTTCTATTCCTTTTCGGGATAGACCTTGCTCTGTCGATTATTCCGCTGCAAATGGAAAGGCTATACGAGCCCTTACCCGGTTTTTCACGGGAGCTTGTATTAGGACTTCCCATCACACTGGAGTTCTTATTTGTAGGCATCGCAATACTCTTTTCGGGTGCCTGGCTAGACCGCAAGGGTTGGGCAGAACCTTTTATTGCGGGATTATTGTTAACTATTCTTGGGGGAGTCTACTCCGCGCTCGCACCTAATTACTTGCACTTTCTAGTTGCCAGAGCCCTTTTAGGGTTCGGTTACGGGTTAACATTGCTAGCCGCACAAGGGTTTATTGTTTCCAAGACAGATTCGAAATCCAAGGCCCAAGGCCTGTCACATCTTTTTGCGGGTCTCTATTCAGGCAGTATTTGCGGTGCGGCCACAGGTGCCATCATTGCAGAGCGATTTGGTTATGAGGTCGTATTTTTGGCGGGCGCTGTCACCGCCGTTATTGTGATTCTCTACGGCGTTTATGTGCTTGATGTTATTAGTGCGTTTAATCCGAAAAGAAAAATGGAGAGCCCCGAGAATGTTCATCCAAAAAACAGTCAATTGCGCTCCATCGTTGCTTTTCTACTCGACAAACGCATAGTATCCGTCACGCTGCTTAGTAGCCTGCCTGCCTCAATAGCCGTTGTTGGCTTTCTACACTATTTCACTCCCGTTTATCTCAGTCAAAAAGGCATTGCTGAGTCCCAAATCGGTCAGGTGCTTATATTATTTGGTATCTGCCTGACCCTGCTCGGGCCACCTATAGGGCGACTAATTGATAAGTACGATAACAAAAAAATTCCAATTTTTATTGGAGGCTTATTGGGAAGCAGCGCATTTTTATTGTTCATGTTAGGCCAGAACATTATGGCCGTCACCGTCGCAATTATTCTTTTAGGTGTATCTAACAGCTTTGTGCTCTCTTCTCAAAGTGCCTACGTGTTACAGCTTGATATTTCCAAAAACCTTGGTGAAGGGAAGGCATTGGGCATATTTCGGGCCACAAGTCGACTTGGACAAATGTTAGGCCCGCTGCTATTCGCAGCCCTGCTAGGACTGAAAGACACTCAAGCGGGAATAGTCTGGTTTGGGGTGGTATATCTCTTAGTTGTTTTGTTATTCCAACTACTAGTGAAAAAAGAACGGTCGGTCAAAAGTCACCCTCCAATCGAGACCGACACTTACCAACGTTCCGCCATTTCCCATAGAACGCCAGGTGAGATTTCAAAGGATACGCCATAATGACACTGACAAAAGACGTTCCCGTCAAAAAGACAACGAGTCATCTGCTGACCGATCAGTGTTTCAACACGATTCGCCAACGCTTACCAGCGTTGAACAAGACGTTGATACAGTATGGCGCTACCCATGCCTTTCAATATATAGATGACTGTTTGTCGGTAACCGGTAAGAGTTACCAGTGTCGTGAGGACTTTATCCACGCCGTTTCCACTTATGTGGCCCCATTACTTGGTCAAACCACCGCCGATAATATGGTTACAAGACTAACAGCCAACCCATCAGTGCTGACCGCAAATCATCACGGTGTCGACTATTTCGCCCAATCAGTGCAGGGGTCTCTTCTATTTGGCTTGTCGCAACAGCACTCACAACGCTTTCAGAAAGCAGTGAAACCTTTAGCAGTGCCCATTTTAGCCTGTGCCAATATTCCCTTAAATAATCTTACCTATCCTCGTGGGGCGCTACTTTATCCCCCCGTTGATCACGCAAGTAACGCATTTCCTGTAAAATTTCCGCTCTTTCCAGACCGTATTAAGCGAACGGTTGTTTCTCATACACCG
>JBFKTM010000429.1:0-3665 GCA_041636295.1 Oleiphilaceae bacterium | reverse complement strand
ATTACCAAGCACAATGCCATGGATATGGACATGTACTTGCGTATCGCACCAGAGCTGTACTTGAAGAGATTGGTGGTAGGTGGCTTTGAGCGTGTATTCGAAATAAACCGTAACTTCCGTAACGAAGGTTTGTCGACACGTCATAACCCTGAATTCACCATGATCGAATTCTATCAAGCCTACGCTGACTATCATGACTTGATGGATACCACGGAAGACATGCTGCGTACGATCGCCAATGATGTATTGGGCACCACCGACATCAAAGCGACCAAGCGTGATGCTGAAGGCAATGTGTTGGAAGAAGAAATCTACGATTTCAGCCAGCCGTTCCAGCGTTTGACTATGGCAGAAGCTGTGTTGAAATATAACCCGTCTTTTGATGCTGAGGTGATTAAAAACCCTGAAGCGAACTTCGACAAGCTGCGCGAATATGCCAAGCAAGTGGGCGTGAAAGAGCCGGAAAAAACTAATGTTTGGGGCCCCGGTAAGTATTTGTGTGAAATCTTTGAAGAAACGGCAGAACACGAGTTACATCAACCGACGTTTATCACTGCCTACCCATGGGAAGTATCACCGCTGGCGCGCCGTAATGACGAAAACCCGTTTGTGACCGATCGTTTTGAATTCTTCGTCGGTGGCAGAGAGCTGGCGAACGGTTTTTCAGAGCTGAATGACGCAGAAGATCAAGCCGAACGTTTCCGAAAGCAAGTGGAAGAAAAAGATGCCGGTGATGATGAAGCAATGCATTACGATGATGACTATATCTCCGCTCTGGAATATGGTTTACCTCCAACTGCAGGTGAGGGCATCGGCATTGACCGCTTGGTTATGTTGTTTACAGATTCTCCTACCATCAAAGACGTTATTTTATTCCCGCATATGAAGCCAAGGGATTAATTGTGAAATGGGAGATGTAAGACGTTAGATGTGACGGCCTGCGTCTCCCAAATCATAGAGGTTTTATAGTAAACAAGAGTCGTCATTCCAGCAGTCTTTAAAGCTGGAGTCCAATAAAATAAGAAAACTGTGCGGTCTTTTCCAATGCCAAACTCACTCAATGAAAAACAAGGTCAACTCCACGAATCCTGGATGAACGTGATCGGTGGTGAGTTTGAAAAAGACTATATGAAAAACCTTCGGCAATTTCTTAAAGCCGAAAAGCAAGCCGGTAAAGTGATTTATCCCCCCGGGCCTCTAATCTTCAATGCCTTTAACCATACCCATTATGAAGATGTCAAAGTCGTGATACTCGGGCAAGACCCATACCACGGCCCAAACCAGGCCCACGGTTTGTGCTTTTCTGTGATGGAAGGCGTTAAGCCGCCACCCTCGCTGGTCAATATATTCAAAGAAATTAATAACGATTTGGGGCTACCAATTCCCAACCATGGATGCTTAACGTCTTGGGCAGATCAAGGGGTATTGCTGCTGAATGCCGTATTAACCGTAGAGCAGGCCAATGCAGGCGCACATGCCGGCAAAGGTTGGGAGCAATTTACTGACGCCGCGATAGCTGCTTTGAATGAAAAACGCGAAGGTATCGTGTTTTTGCTCTGGGGAAGCTACGCTCAGAAGAAAGGCCAACTCATAGATGTGCGAAAGCATCTAGTGTTAAAAGCGCCGCATCCTTCTCCGCTGTCTGCCCATAGAGGATTCCTTGGGTGTGGGCATTTTTCTAAAGCAAACCATTTTTTACGGTCACTCGGTCGACAGGCAATTGATTGGTAGCTGACGATACAAAGATAAGAATTCAATGGTGGTGTTGTCTAAGTTGAGCAGGTTTATCTCAAGCATTAAATTCATGCTACCAACATGGCTGATTTGCGTGATTCCGTAAAATATTTATATCTCGCTTTTTAGAAGAGAGAGCCGTTGACAAATCAAGCGGATTAATTGCTTTCCCCCACGCTTTTTATAATTCACACCAGAGTCCTTGGCATCAATGGCTTCTGCGGGATGTCTTTTCTGTTTGTGACCCCGAGGACCTCTTTAGTAATAAATCGAAACATTAACTATACTGAAATAATTATGTGAGGTGTGTCACAGTGGAGATTGTGAAATATTTTTTTACTTTGTTGTATTCTTCACAGGCCGAGTTGTAAATTGATCTTGTCTTAGAAAGCTGCGTCGGCTTGCTTCCAGGCATAGAAAGGGTGGGTTATATGGTTAGAAGCGGCATCTACTGCGTATTATTTTTTTTTGGACTAGTTACCTCGGTAAAAGTTAATGCTTTAACTTTCGACTTTGAAACGGCTTCGGGTAGTGGTACTACATCTGTAACTCAAACCGTTTCAGGCGTTACGTTAACGGCCACAATGGCAGGGGGAGCGGATACGTGGCTAGTTACTAATGGTGGTGGTATTTCAGGTACTAGCGCAAATGTGCTTACCGAAAATGTTGGATCTGGTGTTACCTCACATTCTTTTTCTTTTTCATCCGCCGTGGATATTTCATCTATGCGGCTTGCAGATAGTGGCACGGTTCAGACGCTTGTTTTTACTCCAAGTTCCGGTACCACCTACAATAAAGATTTGACTAGTGCAGGTGAAGATTTCTCTCCAGCTGACTGGGTTGGAATTACAAGTTTTACTGTTACGCTTCAGGGGAGCGGCAATTTCGCCGATACCATCTATGACACAGTTGTATTTACAATATCAAACAGCGCTCCAACCCTAGGCGGGACGCCTGCCGATGACACAGCTACTGAAGATGTTGCAACAGCTATTGACCTGTCAGCTTACAATGTGGCTGACGCTGATGGCGATACCGTTACACTGACCCTCGCGGTGGATCGAGGAACGATTGCGTCTATCGATGGTAATGGCACAACCGGTGGTGTGACTATTGCAAACTCCGGTACGACCTCCATGACCTATCAAGGTTTAGTTGCTAATCTAAACACCTATTTGAATGATACTTCTAAAACGACCTTTACAACCGCATTGAATGATACAACGACAGCGGTGCTAACGGTAACGCCCAATGACGGTACCGAGAATGGAGCGGCAGATACGGTGAATATCTCAATCACGCCAGTAAATGACAATCCTACGGTCTCTACTTTACCAACAGTCGTGACAGTGACAGAGGACACTCAAAGTAACGTGGCCTTTGGCGCGGCTTTGTTTGCAGATGTGGATAGTGCAAGTATAACGGTAACGTTGACTGCCTCTGCAGGCACTTTTTCTACTCCCGCTGATGGGGCTGGAGTGGGTGGTGGGGTGACTGAAACTTTGGTTAGCCCAACTGTGATCACTTTGGCGGGGGCGCCTGTCGACATAAACACGTATCTTGATACGGCATCGAACATTCAGTACACCGGTGCCAGTAACGTCAGTGGCAACAATGCGGCGACGATAACTGTCACAGGTAATGATGGTGATGGTTCAGGTAATGTCAGTTTGGGTGCGGTTAACATTGATATTACTGCAGTTAATGATGATCCTGGTGTGTCTACCTTGCCAACCGATGTGATTGTGACAGAAGATGCCCAAAGCAATATAAATTTGAGTGCGGCCTCTTTTGCAGATGTTGATAGTGCAAGTATCACCGTAACGCTGACCGCATCTGCAGGCTCTTACGCCACGCCCGCCGATGGCGCTGGAGTGGGAGGTGGGGTGACAGAAACTTTGGTCAGCCCAACCGTGGTTACGTTGGTGGGT
>JBFKTM010000428.1:0-3667 GCA_041636295.1 Oleiphilaceae bacterium | reverse complement strand
GATATTAACGGCCGCACACTGACGGCGAGAAAGCATGCTGATGATGTTGTCTGGTTTGATTTCAAAGAGTTGTGCGATGGTCCACGTAGTCAAAATGACTATATAGAGTTAGCCCGTGAATTCCATGCGGTGTTGGTGAGTAATGTGCCAATACTGGGTGTAGATACCGATGATCAGGCGAGGCGATTTATCAATATGATTGATGAATTTTATGATCGCAATGTTAAGGTGATTATGTCTGCGGCAGCACCGATTCATGAACTGTACAGTGGCGGAAAATTGAACTTTGAGTTTGAAAGGACAGAAAGTCGCCTGTTAGAGATGCAATCCCACGAATATCTGGAGGCACCTCATAAGCCTTGATTTGATTTTAGGCTCAAGGCTCAAGGCTCAAGGTTAAAGATTCTAGAACCTAGAACCTAGAACCTAGAACCTAGAACCTAGAACCTAGAGCCTAGAACCTAGAACCTTTAACCTGGATTTAAGAACTTAAATCAGTTCAATCGCCATGGCGGTTGCTTCACCGCCACCAATGCAAAGTGCAGCTACGCCGCGCTTTTTATCGTAATGCTTCAGCGCATGAATCAAGGTTACCAGCAGGCGAGAGCCTGTTGAGCCAACAGGGTGACCCTGGGCACATGCTCCACCGTGGATGTTAACTTTTGCCGGGTCGAGCTCAAGCTCTTTAATGGGCATCATCGCTACCATCGCGAAGGCTTCGTTAATCTCAAACAGATCAACGTCATCTTTGTTCCATCCCGCTTTTTCAAGCAGTTTTTCGATAGCACCAACGGGCGCGATGGTAAACTCAGAAGGGTGTTGTGACTGTGTGCTGTGAGCGACGATTCGCGCCAGCGGCTTGAGGCCTTTAGCATTGGCTTCTGATTCACTCATTAAGACCAGTGCGGATGCTCCATCAGAAATAGAGGAAGCATTGGCCGCAGTAATTGTGCCGTCTTTAGCAAAGGCGGGGCGCAATGATGGAATCTTTTCAATATTCGCGTTATGAGGTTGTTCGTCATCTTTAACAACCGTTTCGCCTTTACGGGTTTTCACTGTGATGGGAATGATTTCCGATTCGAGCAGGCCCTCTTCAATGGCCTTTTGAGCGCGTTTCAGCGAGTTAATGGCGTACTCATCCATCTCTTCTCGTGAATACCCTTTTTTGTCGGCCACTTCTTGTGCAAACGACCCCATCAAACGACCAGTTTCCGCATCTTCCAGTCCATCAAGGAACATGTGATCCATCGCTTTGTCACCGTGACCCATGCGGTAACCCTTGCGGGCATTAAGTAAAATATACGGAGCATTCGACATGCTTTCCATGCCGCCGGCGACCATCACGTTATTGGTGCCTGCTTTAATAAGATCGTGAGCAAGCATGGCCGCTTTCATGCCGGAACCACATAGCTTGTTAATGGTGGTGCAGCCTGTTGAGTCTGGCAGCCCTGCCTGTCGTGATGCCTGGCGAGCAGGCCCCTGTTTTAGGCCAGCAGGTAAAACATTACCCATGATTACTTCTTGAACATCACTGGGTTGAATGCCGGCTCTTGCTACCGCCTCTTTAATGGCGGTTGATCCTAATTCTGTCGCGCTGATACTGCTCAGGCTACCTTGAAATCCACCCATTGGCGTCCGAACGCCACTTACAATTACAACGTTGTCTGCTGACATATCAAAGCCCTATTTATTTTCAAAAAAAACATTTTACCTTGTTAAGGCCTGCGCTGGAACCTGAATAAGAAAGTGCGATTGTTTGAGAAGTTTCCTTTCTAACAGGCTGAAAAAAATCAGATTTAAAGTTGGTTGAAATGAAATTTAGCGTCTATAGTTGCTTAAGGGTATAAAAACCACTTTTAAAATGCATGTTTTGTGCATGGCTGACCCGGCAGAAGAACACAATAAAAAGAAGTGTTATCAAAGGCCAAACTCCTGGGGGAACCCAAGCCTATTGCTTTGTGGTCTTGCCTTTTTGGCGGGTGGTTTATCAATGTATTTCTAGATTGTGATTAGGGAGTACTCCCTAAATCATACTTTTGACTGATAAAAATCTGTATTTCGCTTAGCTATAGTGCGACAACTGAAATAGATAGTTCGACAACTAAATCAAGTAGTGCAGCGTATCAAATAAAAAATGACGGAGTAGCGTTCGATGACAAAAAAAACACAACGATGGCACAGTCTGGCCAGACTGCCGTTGGCAGTAGCGGTAGCGGCTTCGGTGTCAGCTCCAGTTAGCGCATTTCAATTTTACATGGGTGACGTCGAAGCCAGCTTCGATACCACGCTAACTGCCGGTGCCAGCTGGCGTGTTCAGGATCGTGATAGCAGACAGCTGTCCCAGGGTAACCTGGCTCCTCTTGGGAGTAATCCTTTTGTCGGTACCACAACTGGCGCATCAACGAATAACTATGATGATGGTAACTGGAACTTTGATAAAGGCGATACCTATTCAAAAATTGTAAAAGGTACCAGTGAGCTATTATTGAGCTACGAAAACTATGGTGGTTTCGTTCGTGGTCGTTACTGGTATGACTTTCAGTTGAAAGACGAAGAGATGGCCATTGATGGCGCTGGCCAACGTCGTTCTCTAAGTGTTGATGGTGATAAAAATGCGTCTGGCGGTGAGTTGCTTGATGCCTATGTCTGGGGCGACTTCCAGTTGGGCGAAATGCCGCTGAATATGCGTTTGGGTAAACAAGTTATCAGCTGGGGTGAGAGTACCTTTATTTTCAATGGTATTAACGTTATTAACCCGGTGGACGTTGGTGCAATTCGGGCGCCTGGTGCTGAAGTTAAAGAAGCATTACTGCCTGTTAATATGTTCTACTCCTCTTTGGGTGTTTCAGAGAACGTGACAGTTGAAGGTTTTGTTCAGCTTGAATGGGAAAAAACACGTATTGAAGATTGCGGCACTTTCTTCGCGACTGCAGATTTTGCATCTGATGGTTGTGGACCAGTATTGCTGGCGGGTCAGCTACCCGATAGTGTTGCCTTTGATCAAGGGCTTTATGCTGGCAGGATCGCAGACAAAGAGGCAGATGATACCGATCAGTTTGGTCTTGCTGTTCGCTGGTATGTGCCTGAGTTAAATGACTCCGAGTTAGGATTTTATTTCGTTCAATACCATAGCCGCGTGCCACTGATTGCGGGTGTAGTTGCAAACGACCCAAGCAGTAGTTTGGGTGGTACAGGTACAGACCCATTCCCAGAATACTTTATGGAATACCCTGAAGGTATTCAGATGTACGGTGTGAGTTTCAACACCAGTACCGAAAGTGGTTACTCTATTGGCGGTGAAATCAGCTATAAAAAAGATCTGCCTTTGCAGTGGAATTCATTTGAATTGATTCATGGTGGATTGGGCTCTCCAAGCAGTTTGCTGTATCAGCGAGAGGTTGCAGAAGTAGGGAATGATCCTACTAAGTTGTTTGGTGAAACGCTACAGGGTTATGACCTCTATGGTGTATCTCAAGCACAGGCAACAGTCATTAAGTTTTTTGACCAAGTCGCGGGTGCCAGCCGGCTGACCTTTGTAAGTGAAGTGGGTGCTACCTATGTTCATGGTTTAAAAGGCACAAAAGATGCTCGTTATGGCCGTGCTGGAACCTATGGTATTGGTGCTTTTGATTTGGCCGGAACTCCTTGGGCTGCAATAGGCACTTGT
>JBFKTM010000427.1:0-3673 GCA_041636295.1 Oleiphilaceae bacterium | reverse complement strand
TTAAGTACCCTTGGTAGCCGACAGGAGGTGGAAATTCACAGGGTAAGAGTGCCAGTGTTTTAGTGGCTAATCTGGATGCCGCCAATACTGAGGCTGGCGGTGAGTGTGTGCAACGCGCAAATTGAAACATTGGGGGAAGCCGTAAAAGCCTCTCCCACAAATTCTCTGATCTTTCATCAAGTGCTTCGCACATGGCAACATCCTATACATGCCAGGAAAATCTTGTCTTATGTATATGCCATCTTTGGCATAGTTATATTGTTAAGGGCGCATGCTATGGTGTCCGAAGTTGGGTGTATATCCGTTTTTTGCAGATTCGTAACGAACTCATCAATAGTATGGGCCCGGTCTCATTGTCGAGTTATATGTTAGGTCTTGGTGATAATGCTATCTGAAATACCTACATAGTAATAACATATGTAAATATATGTTTCTATATGGGTATATTGCTGAGCAATACAAAACATTCTCTGTTAGCCCAGCAAAATACGTTGTGGTTGGTTAGTTTAAGCAAAACGGTTGCTGACAATGATCTCCTGCATGGGAAGCGAACCACTTCTTGGCCAGGCCGGTTCCGTGGCTTTACCCATAGCGATCATCATGCCGATCAGGTGATCATCGGGAAGGTTGATAATCTCAGCGATTTTCTCTGCATCAAATCCGATCATCGGGCAGCTGTCATAGCCCAGTGACTTAGCGGTGAGCATAATAGTTTGTGCCATCAGGCCGCAGGAGCGAACGGCCTCATCACGCTGCAGTTGAGGTTTGCCTTCATAAAATTCGGTTAGCATATTTATTATAAAGTCCCTTTTTTCAGGCTCGGTGAGTCTCCAGTAACGTTGCGGCTCTTTTTGCCACGCCTGAATGTCAGCAGAGAGTACCCAGAGCTCGCTGGCATCGGTGACCTGGGCCTGATCAAAGGCCACTGTGCGCATGGCTTGTCGCTGCTGTGGATCGGTTACCCGTACAATCCGGCAGTGCTGAATATTGAAGGAGCTCGGTGTGAGCATGGCGGTTTCCACCAGGGTGCTGAGGTCTTCATCGGGCATTTGATAGCCGGGTTGGAAGTTTTTAACGGAGCGCCGTTGCGTGATTGCGGTAAGGGTGTCCATAGCTGAATTCCTTTTAATTGGAGGATTGATGTGCGACGCGGATAAGATTATGCTTTTCAATAAATATTGGAAGATGCTTATAAGTCAAATCAGCTTTGCATAAAGCGCAAAGCAAGAGGCGAAACAAGTGGGTGGAGGAAGGCTGACAAAATGTTGAGCAGTCTGGAGCTGTATATCAAAGTGATAGAGCTGGGCAGTTTCTCGGCGGCAGGTCGAGTGGTGGGTATGACGCCGTCCAGCGTGAGTCGGCAAATGGATAAACTGGAAGCTGAATTCGGCACCCGGCTACTGAATCGCACGACCCATACCATTCAACCAACCGCAGCCGGCTCACGACTAATCCCCTACGCTGACAACGCCCTGGCCCTGATTGAGCAAGCCAGGCAGTCGGTCAGTGCTGACCAGCGGGAAGTCAAAGGTTTTTTACGGGTCTCGGTATTTTCGACCTTTGGCCGGCTCTGTATTTGTCCGTTGGTTCCGGAATTTCTCAGGCGACATCCTCAGATCCGTATGGCGCTGGATCTGGATGATCGCATGGTGGACCTGCACAAAGAGAATATAGATGTGGCGATTCGCAGTGGTAAGCCTCAAGACTCATCACTGAAAGCGCGTTCACTGCTGAAGAAAAATACTTTGGCCGTTGCCTCGCCCCAATACCTTAAAGAGCACGGTGAGCCGAAAGAACCTGATGATCTGCGAAATCACAACTGTCTGGTATTGGATCGCAAGCGCCAGGTGAGCTGGTGGCACTTTAGGCAGGACAGTAAGTACCGCAAGGTACCCGTATCTGGCAATTTGCTTTCGCAGGGCGGTGAACCCTTGATACAAGCCGCTTTAGATGGTTTAGGCGTGGTTTTGTTGCCGAACTGGATTATAGCGGACGATTTAGCGAGTGGACATCTGGTGCCGGTGTTGACTGACTGGCAAGCTAACTTTGTAGAGCATGGAAACAGTGAAATATATGCGGTCTTTCAGCCCGACCGGTATGAGCGGCCCGCCTTGCGGGCCTTTATTGATTATTTGGTAGCAGAACTGCCTCAGTATAGTGAATAACCCGCGTTAATCGCTGGCATTTAACCGTTTGGCATGAAACGCAATATGCTCACCGATAAACGAGGCAATGAAGTAGTAACTGTGGTCATAGTGGGGATGTAGCCGCAGGTCCAGGCTGATACCTTTTTGCTGGCAAGCCTGCTCCAGTGCATCGGGTTTTAGCTGCTCGGTTAAGAAACTGTCAGCTAAACCTTGATCAATCAACAGGTGAAACGAATGGGCCTGTTCGGCCGATAAGCGGCTAATTAACTCACAGCTATCGTAAGCTCGCCAAAGATTCTGGTCGGCACCAAGATAGTGGCTGAACGCTTTCTCACCCCAGGGGCAGTTGGTCGGGTTAGTGATGGGTGCAAAGGCACTCACTGAGCGGTATTGCGTTGGATTCTTTAAAGCAATACTGAGTGCGCCATGGCCTCCCATTGAGTGGCCCGATATCGCTTGGCGTTGTTTATCTATGGGCAGGTGTTGTCCCAGCAGCTGAGGAAGTTCCTGCACGAGGTAATCATACATGCGGTAGTGATCCGACCAAGGAGGTTGCGTGGCATTAAGGTAAAAGCCAGCTCCCAGGCCAAAATCCCAGCCACCGTCAGGGTCATCGGGTACCCCTTCACCACGTGGGCTGGTGTCGGGTGTCACAATAGCAACCCCGTGCTCGGCGGCATAGCGTTGTGCACCCGATTTAACCATGAAGTTTTCGTCGGTACAGGTTAAACCAGAGAGCCAATACAAGACGGGTACCTTTTCGGTTTCTGCCTGGGGCGGTAGATAAACCGAGAAGGTCATAACACAGTGACAGCTATCAGACAGGTGGCTGTAACGCTTCAGCCACCCGTCAAAGCATCTGACTTCCGATAACAGGGTAAGGGGTGAATCTTTCATAATAGCGCTGGATTCCCGCTGCGAGTGGTTAGGGGCGATTATCAATTCGGTGTTAAAAAACAATCACTGAACGAATGCTTTTGCCTTCATGCATCAGGTCGAATGCGGTGTTGATGTCGTCCAGCCCCATGGTGTGGGTGACCATCTCATCAACTTTGATCTCCCCCCGCAGATACCGCTCTACATAGTCTGGTAGTTGCGAGCGCCCTTTCACGCCACCAAAGGCGGTACCACGCCATACCCGGCCGGTTACCAACTGGAATGGGCGGGTACTGATCTCCTGTCCGGCTCCGGCGACACCGATAATCACCGACTCTCCCCAGCCTTTGTGACAGCACTCCAATGCTGAACGCATCAGTTGGGTGTTACCGATACATTCGAAGGAGTAATCCACACCGCCATCGGTCAGATTGACGATAACATCCTGAATCGGATCGCTATAGTCCTTGGGGTTGATAAAGTCGGTGGCCCCGAGCATCTTGGCCATTTCGAACTTATCGGTATTGATATCGATGGCGATGATGCGCCCCGCTTTTGCCAACACCGCGCCTTGAATAACGCTAAGGCCGATGCCTCCCAAGCCAAAGACGGCCACCGTCGCACCGGGCTCTACTTTGGCGGTGTTGAGT
>JBFKTM010000426.1:0-3675 GCA_041636295.1 Oleiphilaceae bacterium | reverse complement strand
GTGCATGAGGAGTTCAAGGCAAAGGGTATTCATGACTTAAAACATTTATATCCCGATGCGGCGGTATTGGTCCACCCTGAATCACCGGAGTCTGTGGTTGATATAGCTGATGTCGTTGGATCAACGTCTCAGTTAATTGACGCTGCTCGGAAGATGGATAACTCCACATTTATTGTTGCAACGGATAGCGGTATTTTTTATAAGATGCAACAGTTGGCTCCTGAGAAAACCTTTATAGAGGCTCCTACCGCCGGAACGGGGGCGACGTGCAGAAGTTGTGCGCATTGTCCTTGGATGGCTATGAACGGCTTGGAGAATTTGGCTGAGGTGTTGGAACATGGTGGCCAGGAAATATTCGTCGATGATGCTTTACGAGAGAAGGCGTTACTCCCTCTCAGAAGAATGCTCGATTTTTCTGCCGCTCGCAAAAAGGGGAGTGTGTTGCAGAAAACCAGTTAATGGTTAATTTACTGGGAAAAGGTAATTGTGAAGAGAAAAGGGTGTCAGAAATTGACGCCCTTTTTTGCTTTGTATAGATCGTCAATTCGCTGTTGTATCGTGGCGCTGATTTGAGTATTTCCCTGGCTTTTCTTTAGTGCCTGCTGCAATTGAAGCAATGCGTCGTCAATTTCACCAATGAGGTAGAAAAACTCGGCTCTGGACTGGTGGAGCTGCGCTATGTTTCCTGCCTTGCCATTGATTTCTGCCAGTGTATACCAGAGTTTGGGTTCATTTGGGTGCTGTCTGGCAAGTTTCGCCAGTAGAGACTCTGCTTGTTGTATGTCACCGATACTGCCTCTTTGGGTGAGTTGCTGAGAAAGTGTCCAGGCTAGCGCGTAATTGCCAGGGTTTCTATTTAGGTGTTTTTTTAACAAATCTATACTCTTGTGAAGCTTGTCTTGCTTTGCAAGCGCCTCTGCTTTGGCAATGATAAAAATAATTCTGTTGTTATGTTGTTGAAGGAGTGTATCAATAATCTCTTCTGCTTCTCGGTATTCGCCAGATTGGTTAAGCGCAATTGCCAGCCCGTATTGGCTGGCGATTTTGTTAAAAGTGTTGCCCTGATCTATAGCTGAGCGAAAATAGCGTACCGCAGAATCATCTGATTCTGAGAAATGAAGTAAAATTCGACTTCTTATGAGGTGGAACTCCAAATCCTCTTTATAGGCTTTTACTGGATACTGTTCGGCGCGATTTCTAGAGTCAGATACTCGCGATTCAGTTACCGGGTGAGTTGAAAGATACTCGGGGGGTCTGTTTCCATAAAGTCTGGATTCCCTCAGCATGCGTTCAAACATTGATGGCATTGCCTTGGGGTCCATATTTGAGTCGTAGAGTGTTTGGATGCCAATACGGTCAGCTTCCTGTTCGTTTTGTCTGGAGTAGCTAAGTTGTGACTGGATGGTTAGTGCTTGGGTGCTTGCTAATGCGGCAATTCCTGCATCAGACCCGGTTGTGGCGGCGATCACTACGCTGGCCAGGAGCCCTGCCAGTGCTAGAGGTGTTGCTTTCTGCTGTCTCTCAAGGCTTCGGGCGTAATGCCTCTGGCTAAGGTGGGCAATTTCGTGGGCGATAACCGAGGCAAACTCCTGCTCTGATCCTGAGTGTATATATAAGCCTGAGTTGATTCCCATGATGCCTCCAGGTACTGCAAAAGCGTTCATGGCCTGGCTGTCCACTATCACTAAGTTGAGCTCTCTGTTGGTTAGTTCTGAGTTCGGTGCCAGTCGGTAAACCAGGCTGGTTAGATAGTCATAGGTTAGTGGGTCATGGAAGGTTTTTACTTGTCGTCTGAGAGATCGTAGCCATGATTCACCAAGTGTTTTTTCCTGTTGGAGTGAAATTAGGCCGGATGAAGCATCCCCGAGCGAGGGCAGCTCGTTGTTAGTGGCATTTGCTGGATAAAAAATCACGCCTGAAAACCAGAAAAACAGTGCCCAGGTGGTAGATACCCATTTGCTCATAAACAATCCTTCAAAATGACGGTGATTTGCCTTTAACGGTAAACCGTTCTGGAGTTGACTACAAGCTAGTTTAGCGATGATATTTCTATTATGATCACCCTATTGTCGCTAAGTTACGATACAATTAAACGTTTCTGCTAGGGGGTAAGTACTTCCTATAGGGTGGGTCGATTTACTGATAGGGGCGTATTCATTAATGAATGAATTCGATTTGAATGAAGCAGATGTTGAGCTGGATGCCACTGAGTTGGTGTGTCCTATGCCGTTATTAAAAACGAAGCAGATGTTGAACAAGATGGGGACGGGAGAGAAACTGATGGTGGTTGCGACTGACCCTGGTTCTGTTCGCGACTTTCGATCATTTATTGATTTGAGTTCAAATGAGTTGCTGGGTAGTTTTGAAAGACAGGGCCGATACTATTATATGATATTGAAAGGTTCCTAGGGTTGCCTAGGAATGGTTAGGCCAAGCGCCTTTCGCACTGTTAAACGTTGTTCTATTGGATCTGAGGCCATTACAAGGAGCCTGAATGTTAAATATTGTCCGCTCATGGGTTGAAAAGTATTTTTCAGATGAAGAAGCGGTAGTGCTTTTTATACTGTTGATCGCCGGATTGGGCGCTGTGGTTTTAATGGGTGGAATGTTAGCGCCCGTGATAGCAAGTGTTATTGTAGCATTTATACTGCAGGGGTTGGTTAGTAAGCTTGTCGCACGAGGGGTAAAGGAGCGGTGGTCAATACTCGCGGTATTTATGTTATTTATCGGATTGTTTTTTGCTTTCCTTTTTGTTCTCTTACCGCTCGTATGGGGGCAGGCGACGGCCTTGGTTAAGGAGTTTCCTCGTATGTTCTCTGAGCTGCAAAGCTATATCAAGCTACTGCCGCAAGAGTATCCCGCATTGGTCAGTGAGGCGGCGGTTAATAACGTATTCAATCAGGCAGCATCTGAAGCCGCCAAATTTGGTCAGTGGGTTGTGTCATTTTCTTTAGAGAGCTTTCCAGTATTGGTGTCGGTACTGATTTATATCGTCTTGGTGCCGATTCTGGTTTTCTTTTTTCTTAAAGATCGAGCGTTGATTCTGCACTCTTTGGCAAATCTTCTACCCAGAGAAAAGCGTTTGATGACTCGTGTATGGCATGAGATGAATATGCAATTTGCTAACTACATTAGGGGTAAGGTTGTTGAAATTCTTATCGTTGGTGTTGTGACGTATGTGGCCTTTGTGGTGCTAGGTCTGAACTATGCTGTGCTGCTGGCAATTTTAGTAGGGCTGTCTGTTTTGGTCCCTTATATCGGGGCGACCATTGTCACTATACCGGTTGCCATGATTGCACTGTTTCAGTGGGGGTGGGGAACTGATTTTTTCTATTTGATGATAGTTTATGGTGTGATACAAGCACTGGATGGCAACGTTCTGGTACCGCTACTGTTTTCTGAAGTTGTTAATCTTCACCCGGTGGTTATTATTGTTGCGGTGCTATTTTTTGGTGGTATTTGGGGTATATGGGGTGTGTTTTTTGCGATCCCGCTGGCCACCTTGGTCAAGGCTGTCTTTTCGGCATGGCCTGTCGCTGATGAGGTCGGAGTGGTGCGTTAACGTGTAAAAGAAGCGCCATTCCATGGCTCGGGGACGTGTTAGTAGCCCAATATCTCCTGCTTGAAGCTGCTGCCAACGGGGTTTTCTCCCACCCAAACAGATAGTAGGGCATC
>JBFKTM010000425.1:0-3680 GCA_041636295.1 Oleiphilaceae bacterium | reverse complement strand
TGACATTGACTTCCTCTGGATCTTCTGGTGCAGCATAGAGCCTGGCTGAAAGTTCAAGATGTTCATCTAACTCGGCAGGTGTTAGATCTTTCGGCGAAGCAACCAGAATGACTTCAGCATCCAGATTTCGTGCTATTTCTGCATTGAGCTTAGCGGTATAGGGCTCATTTCTATCAGGGATTAAGCCCTCGACGATTACAACGTCTGCATCAGTAATCGTTTGCTGATACAGGGCAATAATCTCTTCCATTAGCCGGCTGGTTTTATTCTGACTAACTAAGGTTTGGGCATATTTTAAACTAATCGGTTGAGGCGGGAGCAGGTTAGTTTTTGCTTTAACAAATTGAACAGACTGGTCAATGGTACTTCCCGCTGACTGTTGTTTGTCATTATTTTGGGTAACGGGTTTAAAAAAGCTAACCCGTACACCCACGTTATCCAATGCTCTTACTAAACCGAGGCAGACGGATGTTAAACCTGAGTTCAGCGCAGTTGGCGCAATAAAAAAAGTTTTTGGCACAATTCACCTGTTAATTACGTTGGTTAACGATCGGACGAGCTAACCTAGATTAAGGGTTGTAATGTTCAGTGTATCTTCAGCAATCATTAACTCTTCATTGGTCGGAATAACCAGGGCAAGTGTGCCCTTGTTCTCTGTTATTCTTCCACCTGAATGAGCGCCATGTGATCTGTTTAAATCTTTATCGATGGTAAAACCGAGCAGTGGTAGTTGCTTAAGCGTGTATTCCCGGATCAAGTGAGCATTTTCGCCAATTCCCCCAGTGAAAACCAGCGCGTCGATAGTAGGCAGGGAAACGGACATCGATGCAATGTATTTTGCCAGTTTAAAACAGAAAACGTCTATTGCAATAGCTGCGCGTTCATTGCCATTATTCGCTAACTCAAAGAGTTCACGCATGTCATTTGTCTCGCCTGAAATTCCTTTGAGCCCGCTCTCTTTATTCAGCATGTGATTAATAGATTTACTATCCATACCAATATTGCTTAAAAACTCAAATAAACCAGGATCTACATCGCCACTGCGGGTTCCCATCACTAAACCTTCAAGCGGGGTTAATCCCATACTGGTATCGACACTGATACCATCCTTAATAGCGGTAATGCTACAGCCGTTGCCTAGGTGTGCAGTTATCAGATTACATCTGTCGAGTGGCTTTTTTAGCCGTTTCGCAGCTTCTTTAGCTACACATTTATGACTGGTTCCGTGGAAACCATATCGTCGAATCCCGTGCTCTTTATATAACTTGTAGGGAATCGGATAGAGGAATGACGTCTGTGGCAGGGTTTGATGAAACGCCGTGTCAAAAACAGCCACCTGTTGTGCGTTAGGGTAATACTTTTGCATTAACTGAATACCCAGCAAGTTAGCAGGGTTATGGAGTGGAGCAAGGGCTGAGCACTGCTCAATTTTTTTGATTACTGATTCATTGATCAACGTTGAATCGCTGAAGGACTCCCCTCCATGAACTACACGGTGGCCGATTCCTACGGGCGCTTTATCTAGTAACCCTCGTGACTTAAGCTGCTCCGTTACCTGGGTAATGGCTTGATGGTGATCACAGGAACCAAGCTGTAGTACCGTTTTATCATCGTTACATTTTATCGTTAAACTGGCACTGTCAGACCCCAGCTGTTCAGCCAGTCCCGAGGCGACACACGATAGGTTCTGTGTGACAAATAAAGCGAATTTAAGTGAAGAGCTACCACAATTGATAACTAAAATCGTGTCATCGGTCATAAATTAATTACTGACTCATTGGGGGTGAAAAGGTGGGTGAATTCTAGTGGTGTTGGAGTGACTTTGGATTGATATGGATTAATTCAGAAAGTAGTCTGTTTGATAACGATCAATCCCTGCGTACAGAGCACCTCTATTGGGTGCTCGCTCCTTATTCCCACTTGCTGTTCGTCGATAGTAATAAAAAGTGTTGTTACTTTCTAGTATTTACGCTCGCGCCTCTATTTTATCGTTTTCCAGCATCCATTTTGTGAACTCTTCTGCGGGTACGGGACGATTAAAATAGTACCCTTGGGCAAAATCACAACCATGTTGGTTAAGAAACTGTAATTGATTAGCCTCCTCGACGCCTTCCGCAATGACTTGCAGACCCAGACTGTGTGCCATAGTAATAATAGCGGTAACGAGTGCTGCATCTTCACTTTCATCGATGACATCCTGAACAAAGGATTTATCAATTTTTAGTGTGTCAAAAGGATAGCTCTTAAGGTAGCCAAGGGCAGAGTAACCGGTTCCAAAATCATCTACCGACAGTCTGACGCCTTTAGTGTCAAGGGTGTTAAATATATCTGAAGTTTCAATTGAGTCATCAAGTATCAGGCGTTCAGTTATCTCCAGTTCAAGGTGGCGGGGGTCTAGCTGATTATCTGAGAGCGCCTTCTCAATCGTATTAATAAAATTGCCATCCCTGAACTGCCTTGGAGAGACGTTTACAGCAATCGTTAAATTCATGCCAGTTGTTTCTTGCCAGTTCTTGATGTCTTTACAGGCCGTTTCTAATACCCAATCACCAATGGGTATAATAAGGCCCGTTTCTTCTGCCAGGGGAATAAATTTATCTGGAGAAACGAGGCCCATGGCAGGGTTGTTCCAACGAATAAGCGCTTCAGCGCCAACTAACTTGCCTGTGGACGCTTCAACGATAGGCTGGTAGTAGAGCTGCAATTCGTTGAGCTCCAATGCACGACGAAGTCGACTCTCTATCTGCAGCCGTTCATGAGAGTGCTGTTTCATTTCCGGAGAAAATCGCTGATAGGCACTCTTTCCTTTATTCTTAGCCTGGTACATTGCCGCATCAGCATGTTGTAACAATGTACTGCTGTTGTTGCTGTCGCTAGGATAGATCGCAATACCTATGCTGGTACTTACGAACACTTCTTGATTGGCCAGCATAAACGGTGGTGTAAAGGTCTGGAGAATTCGATCGGCGACCTGTTCAGCAGCTGCCGGCTCATTGAGCGAGGGCAGGATAACAAGAAACTCATCTCCACCGAGTCTGGCAACAGTACTCGTTCCTCTAAGGCACGATGAAATGCGTCGTGAGGCTTCAATCAGTAGGCTATCTCCATTGTCGTGACCCATGGTATCGTTGATATGTTTAAAATTATCCAAATCTAAAAACATAAGGCCCACGAGCTGTTCATCTCTTCGGGCCTGAGCCAGTGCAAGTTTAAGTCGATCCAGGGCCAGCATTCTATTGGGTAGCCCTGTTAAAATATCGTAGTTAGCTTGCCTTAACAGCTGTTGTTCATACCGTTTTCTAATACTGATATCTTCACCAAGAATAAGGTAGTGAGTAGGGTTACCCATCTCGTCTTTTATTGGTGTTATGATGACTTGTTCCCAGAACTTCTCACCACTTTTTCGTGTGCTGTGTATTTCGCCCTGCCAAACACCGACGCGCTCAACCTGAAGTTGGATATTATCCCACATCTGTGTATTTTCATTTGACGAGCTGCTGGTGTCATTGAGTTCTTTGGGGTGCCTGGAAAGAATATCCGGAATGGCGTGCCCGGTAAGTTGTGCGAATTTGTTATTGGCATACTCAATGCTCCACCCTTTGTCGCAAATCAACACAGAAGAAGGGCTTTGATCTATAGCAAGTGATAGTTTACGTATCTCTTTTTCATTCTCTTTTTGT
>JBFKTM010000424.1:0-3681 GCA_041636295.1 Oleiphilaceae bacterium | reverse complement strand
TTGTTTATAGCAACCCTGACCTGGCCTTATTGGACTGAGAGTCAACGCTGGAATAATAAAGCAAAAGGGATTTTGGAGCGGGAAGCGCTGTTGCAGAACGACGCTGAGGGGGTTAATCGGGAACAAACCACCTCGTATGTACAGTTTGTGCTGGATTTTCTTTTACTGGCGGGGCTTGCCGGAAGCGCTAATCATGTGGACTTTTCAGCTGAATATTGGGCACGTATTGAAAGCATGATGGAGTTCTTGATGTCGATCACCGATGTCGCAGGTCATGTGCCAATGATCGGAGATGCTGATGATGGTTTAGTCGTGAACCTAAGCCTGCAAGAGAATAGTTGTCCATACCGTTCCTTAGTAGCGATTGGTGCGATACTGTTTGATCGAGATGACTTTAACGCTGCAGGCACATTTACCGACGACAAATTGCAATGGTTGTTAGGGGGGGCGGATTCAGTCCCCGATACCAATAGTAAAAAATTAGAGGATCGCGTCAGTGGTCAAAACCAATACGGTAGAGTACCTATTAAACGGGCATTCAAAGAGAGTGGTTATTACATTATCGGATGCGACTTTAATACAGATAAGGAGATTAAAGCCGTTGTTGATGCCGGTCCGTTGGGTTATCAGGAAATTGCAGCCCATGGGCATGCTGATGCCTTGTCGATAACACTCAGCTATAAAGGAAATGAGTTCTTAATTGACCCCGGTACTTACTCATATCACACCAAAAAAATGTGGCGAGAGTATTTCAGAGGAACAACTGCCCACAACACGATTTGTGTCGATGACGTGAGCCAATCTGAAAGCGGCGGTAATTTTATGTGGTTACATAAGGCTCGTGCCTGGTGTGAAACTTGGGCCGTATCCGATAGTAGAGACTACTTTGTGGGCGCACATGACGGCTATCAGCGACTTTCAGACCCGGTCATACACCGTAGAGAAATCGTCTTTGATAAACAGCAGAAACGGTTGACGGTATTAGATTACCTTCAGTGTACCGGTGAACACCAGGTTCATGCGCATTGGCACTTCTCAGAGTTGTGCACTATTACTCCTCTGAATAATCAGTTTATTGTCAATAACGGTACAGGCCAGTTGCGAATAAGCTGTGAGAATTCGGATATCAACGCACAGCTATATAGGGGCGACGAACAGCTTCCGCTGGGTTGGGTGTCTCGTCGTTATGACGATAAATCTGAGAGCAGTACATTACGCTACTCCAAAAAAATAAACGGCAGCTTCCTTCTAAAAACCACCTTTCATTTTGAATAAGGTGTTGAGTATATGATTCATTGACGGGGAATGGCGGGCTAATCGTCTACCCCGAAGGAGACGGACATGTTAATACCCGTTTTGTTATCCGGCGGTATAGGGAGCCGTTTGTGGCCAATTTCAAGGGAACTCTATCCCAAACAGTTTATTTCGCTGGTAGATGAAGACAAGTCGTTGTTGCAAAGCACACTGTCACGTTTGGAGGGCATTGACAATATTGCTTCTACCATTGTGGTCTGTCATGAAGATCATCGATTTTTGGTCGCTGAGCAACTACGCCAATCGGGTATGGAATCATCCACGATTATCATAGAGCCTGACTCAAAAGGGACGGCCCCAGCGGTTGCCCTGGCAGCTTATGAAGCACTCAAGCAGTATGAAGATGAAGACCCTATTTTGCTGGTATTACCCGTAGACCACATCATTAACAATAGGGATTCGTTTCATAAAGCAATAGAGAAGGGGGTGGACCAAGCTTCTGCTGGCAAACTGGTTACTTTTGGCGTTCATCCTTCATCTGCAGCGACGCAGTATGGCTATATAAGAAGTGGGATGCCTATCGATCACATCGACCATCTGTTTGAAGTGAGCGACTTTATTGAGAAACCGGATCAAATTACCGCTGAGAATCTAATTGCAAAAAATTCATGCTACTGGAATAGCGGCATGTTTATGTTTAAAGCCTCCTCCTATCAGCGAAAGCTTCAAAAATATGCGCCTGACATTCTCGACGTTTGCGAAAAATCCTATGAAAAAGTGTCTGATGATCTTGATTTCAAACGTATCCCAAAACACATTTTTGAGACCTGTCGTAGCGACTCGGTAGACTGCGCTGTATTAGAGCACACCCGAGAGGCGGTCGTTATAGGGTTGGATGCTGAATGGAAGGAGATATGTGCCTGGTCTTCGTTATGGGAGTCAGGTCAAAAAGATAGTCGGGGTAATGTGGTAAATGGCGATGTTATTACCCATGACGTAGAGAATTGCTACATTGGTGGTGGATCAAGGCTGGTTGCAGCATTGGGGATTAAAGATCTGGTTGTAGTTGAAACCCCTGACGCTGTGTTGGTGGCCGACAAAAACAAAGTTGAGGATGTACAACATATTGTTGAGCAGTTACGGCAAAATGGCCGCACGGAAGCGTTAAATCACACCTGTGTTTATCGCCCGTGGGGCTCTTATGAAACCCTGGTGCTAGCCGAACGGTTTCAGGTTAAACGTATTATCGTTAACCCTGGGGCAACTCTGTCGCTTCAAATGCACCACCACCGTGCCGAGCATTGGACGGTTGTGCGGGGTACTGCACTGGTAACCTGTGGTGATGAAGAGTTCTTGCTGAGAGAAGATGAATCAAATTACATTCCCTTGGGCCATAAACATCGTCTCAAAAATCCTGGTGTTATTCCCCTTGAATTGATTGAAGTGCAAACGGGAAGTTACCTGGGTGAAGATGATATTGTTCGTTTTGAAGATAGCTATGGACGCTAACGACAGTGGATTTATCATGTTTCTGGATAAGAACTAGTTATAGTGGATGATAAATGCAAAGTATAAATAATACTAAATGACTATGCTCTAAGACTATTTTATTCATAGCGTGGTCAATTGATAGAGCGTCTACTATAAATGTTCTTGAAACAAAATAAAAAATCAGGCATTCGGGTATTTTTGAAGTGTAATGTTGTTATTGGCCGGTAGTTCAGGGAATTTTTTTCCCTTCGCTACCCGTCAATAGTGTGGACTATTGTCTTCAAAGGATTGTGACAGCAATGTGTCATTGGTCTCAGTTAGATTAGTGAGACCTAAACTGCTGCTACAGTTGCAGTAAACCGAGGCTAACAATGATTTTGTCCGCAAGGCTAAGAAAAAAAATAGCAAAGCCATTTCGTCAACTCTGGCCAACGCCAACCGTTCAGATACAGGGGTTACCCGACGGGGTAAGTTACGCAACCTTAGCCGAATTATGTCTTCAACAGACCGGCAGTGCACTTAAAAATGTTGCATACACACACCTGTCAGGCTGGAAAAAAGCCGGTGCCTATCGACTGTACCTGCACAATGCTAAAGGCAGTGAGTGGCGTCTTATATATAAAAATGCGATATACAGTGCGGAACAAATTCCTGCGCTGATCGATTTCCCCATTACGCCCGGATATCCTGAATTTCTCGTATACAGCCATACACCAGGCCCTTGAAAGGAATATTTGCCTGACGTTTACTCGTGCAAAGAGTGCATACCTGGTATTCACTATCAGTACTTTCTTGAAGATCTGAGTAGTGACTATGAGAGTGTAGGTGAGAGGAAAAGCAAAAAAATCAAATTGAATACGGTTGCTGCGCTACCTGCGTTTCATGATGCGATGACCCGCTGGACAAAGCAGACAAACGTGGCTCATCTTATCCATT
>JBFKTM010000423.1:0-3693 GCA_041636295.1 Oleiphilaceae bacterium | reverse complement strand
TCTTACCCTGCCCAACAGCATAACCGACCCTAAAGTTTCGACTAAGAGCTGAGTTACAGGTGACCATTAAGTCCCCCACACCGGCCAACCCCAGGAAAGTCATTGGATTGGCCCCCATACACACTGCAAATCGACTCATTTCAGCCAAGCTTCTGGTCACAAGCATCGACTTGGTATTCTCACCCATGCCATAAGCCTCAGCGAGACCTGACATGATGGCATATATATTTTTTAGGGCGCCGCCAAGTTCTACACCGAACATGTCCAGATTGGCATATACCCTAAAATAGCTGCATCCAAGCACATCCTGAATATGGGTTCTAACAATAGCTGACTCACTGGCTATAACAGTCGCCGTTAAAGTTTGCTGCGCTATCTCTTTCGCTAAGTTTGGCCCACTTAATACACCAATAGGATTATTGGGAAGAATCTCTTTGAGTATCTGACTCATTAACAAAAAAGAGCCTGATTCGATCCCCTTAGTCGTGCTAATTACTATCTGGTCATCTGATATTATTTTGCTGGCACGCTCAACGACCGATCTAAAGGACTTACTGGGAATCGAGACAATAATTATTTCACTTTGCTTAACGGCGCCTTCAAGGTCTGTAGTTGCAATGAGATTATCATGCAATGCATATCCTGGCATATAGCGCTTATTTTCACGGGTATCCTGGATCTGTTGCGCTCTTTTACTATCTCTCATCCATAAAAAAGCACGATGGCCATTAGCCGCTGCGATATTGGCGATTGCAGTTCCGAAACTGCCGCCGCCAAGAACAGTGATGGTTCTCAAGTCTGACATAAAAAAACCAATTCTTTAGATATAATAAATGTTCGTGCAGCAGTATACAGAGCGACGAAACCTGAACAGCCTTTACACAGGCGTTACAGTATCCAGAATTATTTTGAAGATTTCAATGAGTTGCAGAGGCGTGTTCAATTTTATTTTCACACTCTAGTGCTTGCACCAAATCTTTAAATTCCTCTCGATTTGACTCATTGAGCTCCATGAGTGTGAGATGAGCATCAAGCACCTTCTCTCTAACCTGTTGTTCGGTTGCCCTTAACACAGGCAACTCTTCCAGCTCTTTAATATTGGCGGCTGGTTCCTTCATAATAATAAAGATCTCACCAAACCCCATGGTCTGTATAATTCGGGTAACATCAGGATTAGTTGAAATAATCGTCGGCAAGAAAGCACTCTTTTTCTTTGCCAGCACCGCAATTTTAGCCAGAAGCCCAAGCGTCGTACTGTCAATAATTGTGGTTTCGCTAAGATCCACCACCACCGTTTTAAAATCAGGATTCGACGACATGGAATCAATAATCATATCCAACGTTGAGCACAGGTAGAGTCTTATCTCGCCTATAAACTTGAGAACATAAATCCCTTGTTGTTCCGCTTGTAAAATCTTATAGCTAGCCATGTTACCCTTCGACTCCAGAGACGGTCAAAATCGCAATATCATCTGGCAATTCATTCATTTCATTTAAATTCAGCAAATCACACAATGTACCAATGCTCTGCTGACTTTTTTCCACTATGGTTAAAAGCATACTCTCTTTTTCTGCCAGGCTGTTTGCGTTGACGACCTCTAATATCCCATCAGAAAACATCCACAGGCTGAACTTCTCGGGCAACAGCATTTCATAAACATGAAACGTAGGCTCTTCAAAGAGTCCAACAGGCATTCCACTACCCTCTAGATAGGTTGCTCGCTCATCAGACAATAAAATAGGCATCGGAAAGTGAGCACCGACAGAGTAGGTCAACTTGTTAGTTGCATGTTCGATGATGCCTACAAACATGGTTACATGCTTACCCAGATCAGTATCGAGTAATTCTTTGTTTACTCTTCGCAGTACACGATCAGGATAAAGAATATCATCACTGGAATTGCGCCTGAAATTTCGAAATAGCCGATTGGTCAAATTTTTTAACAGTACGGTAACGAAGGCAGATGAGGCACCATGCCCCGACACATCGGCAATATAAAAAATTGATTTATGACTATCAATTTTAAAGTAATCTAAAAAGTCACCACTTAAGAACAACGAAGGCTTAATTTTATGATTAAACCGAATATTTTTCACCTGCATATCCCGTTCGGGCAGCATTTTCATTTGAACTTTAAGCCCGGCATGCTGATCCGCTTTAAGTTCTGCAATCCCCGCTTTCAGTTCTTTATTGGCATCTTCCAGTTCAACTCGGTAACGCTGATTCAGTCTAAAGAGTCGAACCTGATCAAAGATACGCCTAATCACTTCATCAACCGCAGCAAAATCATCAATAGGCTTAATTATAAAATCTGAAGCGCCTGCCCTCAGGGCAGTGACGACATCTTCAGCATTGTCAGTGCACGAGATTACAACAACCGGAGAGGGAGGGTTTTCAGGGTCTTTCAGACGGGTCAGAAGACTAATCTCTTCAGCTTTAAGGTCACCAAAGATCAAGTCGGGTCGATCTTTTGCTATGACAGCAAGCGCCTCTTCTATATTTTTAACAGCAACAACATAGTAACCTTTGGCCACAAGACCATTGGACAAATACCGTCTACACGCATTGTCTCTATCGATTACTAACAAACGTTCAGCCTGGCTTGACATACTAAATGACCACAAACGTGTAAGTAAGTAACGGGTTTATATACTTTTTAGTATAGGCCCCGGCCTCAACAAGTCTAACTTTATTAAAACAATAATAAAGATTAGTTTGCATACCTGGGCATACCGTGAATATCATCACAAATCCCCTACTGGTCAGCTAGTTTATTAGACTTATTATAAATATCGTATGTTTTTTTTAATTCTTAATCTAAAGATTAGTATTTTTAAGGTTATTCCCATAATTTAGAGTATGCATACTAATTTCTCACTTGGACTTTTGGCTAACACTTACCAGGTGTTTTGACCGGCACACCTGGCGCCTAAACCAAGAGTGACACTATAATTTGAGTAGAGGCATGATTGTGACAAGCAGCAATATGGACTATTTTCCCGAAGACTTGTTAGGTGCACATACAAAGCTGATCATGGATCCGGTTCATGGGGGCATACCTTTATATCCTCACGAAGTTGCCATTATTGACCACCCCCTTTTTCAGCGCTTACGAAATATTTGTCAGAATGACATCCTATCGCTGGTATTCCCTGGCGCTACGCATTCCCGGTTTTTACATAGTATCGGTGTTATGCACGTTGGCGAACGAATTTTCATGTCAATGGTAAAAAGTTACCTTGAAGCCCGGCGCTACAAAGCCAAGACCAATACCAGCAAAGCTCAATTTTTTGCTATCGACTATTTTAATAAAGTAATACGACTCGCCTGCCTGCTTCATGATTGTGGGCACTCCAGTTTTTCTCACCAGTTTTCTCGGGTTTCAAAAATTAGTCGAATGATGGAATCGCCAGACCTTTTCGAGAAACTCTGGAATACAGCGCCATCCACACAGTTTTATTCCACCCCGCCCGACCACATAGAGCACGAACACTACTCTGTAAGGTGTGCCTACCAACTTCTAGCTGACACAGATATTGAGCAGGCAGGTATACACATAGTTGACGTGTTAGCCATTATGGAGACCACCACAGCAGAGCCAAGCGACACGTTTTGCGAACATGCTAGCCATTTTTGGAAATTTATAGCCGGCCCTCAAACTGCTGATTGGAATGTAGACGCCTCTGTCCCCG
>JBFKTM010000422.1:0-3714 GCA_041636295.1 Oleiphilaceae bacterium | reverse complement strand
TCCTTATAGTCGCCTTATTGTTGTTTATTAGGCGGGATAATCTTGGCTGATTGTTGGGAGTGTCCGTAATGGAGAGTGCGGAGTTGGTGTATTATGACAATTAACGTAGCGGTAGTGGTGACAGAACGGTGCCATGCGTCATCAATTTTTTCGATTGTTGATATGCTGTTGGCCTCGAATTACTGTAATGGAAAAGTGCTCAATGATCGTTTTGATGTATTTGAGGTTGCATTGGTAGGGTTTGTTTCTGAGTGTCGTGCGTCAAACGGTTATACGGTGGGGCCGTTGGTATCGCCAGATAGTATTGAGCGGCCCCATATTGTGATTGTTCCCGGTATTGTTGAGTCGGTCTTTCGGCCTGATCGAATGGAAGAGCAGTTGCAACGATATCACACGTGGTTTCAACAGGTTCGGCGTTGGCATCAGCAAGGGGCCATCATATGTGGAGCCTGCACCGGTAATATCTTTCTGGCGGGCTCGGGTATTGCCAAAGGGCGGCCTCTAACCTGCCATTGGGTGAGTGAGCCGGTACTATCGAAAACCTTCCCAGACGAATCATTCAATGCCAACGAAATGCTGTTTGACCATGGCGATATTATTAGTCTGGGCGGGGCTTATGCACTGCATCGTATCGTCATATATCTGATCGAAAGACTGGTCAATCGAGAGCTGGCCATCGCCACTTCCAAATTGATGATGGTGGAGCCGGAGAAGGGCATGCAGGCACCGTTCAGTATTTTCATGCCGGATAAACAGCACGGTGACAGCGCAATTAAGGCGATTCAGGAGTGGTTGGAGCTTCACTTTCGCGAAACCGTTTCCATTAGTGACTTGGCGAGTCGAATGAATATCAGCGAACGGCAGTTCTGCCGCCGTTTTAAAAATGCCACCGGAGACTCGCCAGGAAGTTATCTCCAGCGGCTGAGACTGGAGTTTGTTAAACACTCCCTGGAGAGCAGTGACCGACAGCCCAGCAGCATCATTTGGGATACCGGCTATGAAGATGTGAGTTCGTTTCGTCGGCTGTTCAAACGGGCAACCGGCATGACCATGAATGAGTACCGTAAACGGTTTGCCAGCTAGGCCATGGCTATTGCACTGCGGCGGGCTGAAAACATCACCTTGAGATGCAATCTATGCGGTAGCAAGGTATTATCTCACCACTCGTGACCAGAGATTGGTACGAACAAGGCAAAGGAGTGTGCTGTTCAGTGGACGAACAAGCACTGCCGCTAGGTAGTAATAAATAAGTTGCAATCTATAAGTTGAAATTAAAAGTTGCAATAAATACGTTTAAGGATAATCGTATGACCACCCACCCCCCTTATCTTAGGGCGCAGCCGACGATTACGCTGCCGCACCGACGCGTTTCGCTTAACAGCACGAACCTGCTGGTACTGGCGGAGCCGCAAATCTACCAGGCCGTTCTACCGGTTACCTATGAACTGGATGTCCCAGAGCGGCCCCCGTTTAACGGTGTGCCTGCCGAACAACCGATAGTAGAGCAGCACAACCAACAGTTGCAGCAACCGTTAAAGAAACGGCTTCGACCGCTGCGCGACGGTTATCTCTACCTGTTTAAGGAGGGCGGCCTCTATGCCGAGTATCGCATCACTTATGATGCCGTAAACAATAGCAGTCTCCTTGGCAAAATAAATCTTGATATTGAACAGGGAAAAGACCGGCGCAGGGAGGACAAGCGACACCAACCGGTGCCCTACCTGCTGGTACCTAAGCAGGGGGAATACCAAATTGCCTACAGCGAGGGGCAGTGGCCCTGGCTGCGAATACAGTCGTTAGGTGGTTTGCACAAAACAGACCTTGTGGTTGAGTACCCTTATCCACTGCTAAATCCACAGCTTGGTTTGCCTGCTCCAGATCAAGACTCACAGCTTAATCAATGGAGTGAGCCGCGGGCTCATTCGCTGCGAGCCGAACGCTTTCAAACCCTGAACCCAGCAGAAGCCCCTCAAGATGGTACTAAATACTCGCTGAATGGTTTTACCCAGCACCCTGGAAAATGCCTCCCAGAGGCTATTTTTCAGCAATTTCCCGGACTCAAGTCTCTCAATCTCGAACAACAGACGGACACCTATGAGTGGGTTGATGAGTGGGTGCTACTCCCGGTGCAGGACCCACTATTGATCGGACACCAGATCGCCCAACAGTTGCAAATCAGTTGGCAGTGGCTGATGCGGGTGGTGGAGCAGATGAAAGACCCCAATAATAGCGACTACCCGTTTGCCCCCTACTATGAGAGCGCTCTGCTGGCCTATCAGTTGTACTACAGCAGGTCGAAATTGCCCCAGGGGCAAACCCGGTGGCAGCAGGATCAACAGAGTGAAGATGCTTTCAAACACCTCAGTCTCACCGATCTCGAAGCAGCACTGGCTATACCGCTGCGGCGCACACTCTACGCCACCATCAGCCACTGGCAACAGCATCTGGCTCACTATCTTGATGGAGAAGGGCCATGGCAGAGCTGGCAGCACCGATTAAAAGGCAGTCTCGACGACTACTGGGCCATGCCCGAACTGCTAGGCCCGCTCAGCGCAAAAGAGGATAGTCCGGATTACTGGGGTTACCGGCATCGCCGCTGGTATCATCTGAGTCAATTACTGGAACTGCTGGGCCAGCCACCGCAAGATATGGCACGACTGATGGAGCAGGACGCGGTCGGATTGTCGTTAGCCGATAAAGCCCTTAATGGCCCCGGACCGCAACTGATCCGTACGCTATTAAAGGGCACTCATCCGTTGAGTGAACTGGTTTTTAACGCCCCGCAACAGGCGCTCTATCACTATCAACAACCGCTGGTACAACTTGGCAAACTCGGTGAGCCCTATTATCAAAAGGCACTAACCGGTGACGAGCGGACTCGACTTATCGCAGAAGAGCAAACCTTGCTAACGCAACTCAGAGCCATGCCGTGGCCGACCTCTAACCACTACCGCCCTGATATCGCCTTATTAAAGCAACAACAAACCTCTCAACAAGAGAGTGAGCAGAACCTGCTAACCACATTTGATAGCGAGACCGGGCCGTCGATTAAAGTCAGCTTTAATACCCTGAAGTTTGTCGGAGCCCTGATCGGCACCTTGGGAGCCAACGCGCTGCGACTGGATAATAAACCGAAAGAGGTCCACTATCTGCACCCCGCCCATGAACGGTTAAGGCATCTTTTTAACAGTGTGACGGATGCGCATCTGGCCTATAGCAGTTTTGAAGCGTTATGGGCGAACCGAGCGAATAGTGAACATAAACAGCAGCTGATTGCCGAGTTTCTGCACCAAGCCGATACCCAACGAACCACCATCCTAGACGATACCCCCAGTCCGAAACAACAGCAGGCTGAGGCGAGCGAAACCCTGCGTCAACAGTTGGCGCAACGTCGTAGCGACCATTTGGCGCAGCGGCGAGCACTCAAGAAGTCGCTGCGCGATCATCAACTGCCAGACTCCATTGCACACCTCAATGCCGAGCACAACCGAGTTAAGGCGCAACTGGCGAATAGCGCGAGGGCCGGGCGTGCATTGCAACCGCAGCGTGCTGCACTCAATGAGCAGAAAATTCAATGGCGGCAGCAGCAACAAACCCTGCGCAGTCGCATCGCTCAACGACAACAACAGCAACAGTGGTTGGAAGCGTTCTTCGAACAGCAAAAAGAGGCCCGCAAGCAAGGGCGTGATGCAGCGAGGTCACGGAATGATATCT
>JBFKTM010000421.1:0-3719 GCA_041636295.1 Oleiphilaceae bacterium | reverse complement strand
CACCTGAACTTACTGGTCTACACGGTCAATACGGACTTTGCCAACACGCCTATGGAAAGCTCTCGACTCTATAATGCATTAATGGATGTTTTGCCTAAATGTACGCTAGAGGGTCGAAAACAGAAAAGTGGAACGCATTTGCCAAGACGGCAATCCCGCTTACCGGATAGCCATCAGTCAGCCCTGGAAAATCCGCCACTAGAGAGGTTAAACGGCAACGTGCTACTGGTTGAAGATCATCCCGTGAATCAAGATTATGCCCTAGAACTACTAAAAACAATGGGGATTATCGCAGATTTGGCTGAAAATGGTCGAGAAGCCCTCAATATGATCGAATGCAATCACTACGACCTCATTCTCATGGATTGCCAAATGCCGATCATGGACGGTTACGAAACAACTGAAAATATTCGTAAACTAGAAGAGAGTCGATCAAATGGTGAGAGGCTCCCTATCGTCGCACTGACGGCAAATGCTCTCCCATCCGATAAAGAGGCTTGCTTTGCTTGCGGGATGGATGACTTCCTGTCAAAACCCTACGGTCTGAATGACCTTCGCAACATACTGTTAAAATGGTTGCCCGATAGACGTAAAGATGAGTTTAAACAGGAGGTTTCAGACGCCATTCACTAACCGTTTTATTTAAAATAAAATGGCCCGTTTAAAGATTACAACGATTAGCCTTCACCATAATGTAAAAAGGCTTTTTTCAGGGAGTCTAGTATCTCGTCGTTATCCCAAGGCTTGGCAATAAATTTATAGACCGCCCCCTGGTTAATGGCATCTTTTAGATTGTCGGAACTCGAGTTGCCAGTAAGCAGAATACGAACCGTTCTTGGATAGAGCTTCTTTACTTTTTCGAAGAAGCTAATCCCGTTTTCTCCGACCAGATGCAGATCGCACACGATGACACACACATCAACCCGCGCCAGTATTTCATAGGCATCTTCAGTACCGGTTGCTGTATAAATTTTAATGGGCTCTCTACGTAACAACCGTTTCAAACTTGATATAATATTAGGATCGTCATCGACCACCAACAAGGTAGGGTTGTCTGGAAGTCGTGCAATGTCATCCAGGTTTAAACTTCTCTGTTGTCGCAGCAACGTAGCAGCTTCCTGCTCAGGAACCGGGCGACTAAAATAATACCCTTGTATTACATCACAACGCTCAGCCGCTAATAGGCTGACCTGCCCTACGGTTTCTGTTCCCTCTGCAACGGTTCGTAATCCAAGACTATGGGCCATGCGAATCACGGCGTTAACGATAGATCGATCCTCAGGGTTTTTAGTAATACCCGATATAAATGACCGATCGATCTTTAACTTACTTACCGGAAATCGTTTAAGATAACTGAGATTAGAATACCCAGTTCCAAAATCATCAATCGCTAGTGACACACCAATATCCTTCAACTGCTGCATTAGCAACATTGTGTTTTCAGGGTCATCCATTGAAATGCTTTCTGTCAACTCTAGCTCAAGAAATTTAGGGTCAATCTTGAACTGTTGTAGCCCTCGCTTTACCAGGTCAACAATGCGCTGTTGGGTAAACTGTGACGACGCAACATTCACCGCGACAGGAACGATCTCGATACCACTCTGATGCCATAGATTAAGATGTTCACACGCTTTGTAAAGCACCCATTCGCCGATATCAATAATTAGGCTACTCTCTTCGGCAATCGGTATAAAATCTCCTGGGGGAATAACGCCATCATTGGGTGTATACCAGCGAATAAGCGCTTCTAACCCCGCGATCTTCCCTGTTTTTAAGTCCACTTGTGGCTGGTAATGCAAAACGAATTGATCATCCTGAAGTGCGTTCTTAATCTTTTTTTCAATACTGAAACGTTTGTCCAATCGCTCCTGCATCTGTCGCGTAAAAAAACTGAACGAATTACGACCTGATTCTTTAGCCTTATACATCGCTATGTCAGCCTGTTTCAACAAACTATCTGCAGTATCACCATCTTCGGGATAGCTACTAACACCAATGCTACAGGTGATGGTATAGAGCTGATCGATTAACTTAATGGGCTTGGAGATGGTTTCAATGATTCGTTCAGCTACCTTTCCAAGAGAGAGGTCTTGGGTGACTTGATCAACCAGTAAAACAAATTCGTCACCGCCAATACGCGCCAAGGTGTCACACTCTCGAATGGCATTGTGTAGCCGCTCTGAAACGGCCTGAAGAAGTTGATCACCCGCGGAATGTCCGAGTGAGTCATTTATTAGTTTAAACTTGTCCAGGTCAATAAACATTACGGCAAAGCGACACTTATGACGCTTTGCACGATTGATAGATTGTGTAATTCGGTCAACCAGCAGGTTGCGGTTAGGTAATCCGGTCAATAGATCATGGGTTGCCTGAAACTGAATTTCAGCTTCATGCAAACGACGCTCTGTAACGTCTCGGATAACCAGCATCACCGCACGAACATTTCGGAAAAGAATGGGAATGATCGTTGCCTCAACATCTACTCTTGATTTATCCATTCGAAAAAGTTCGATGGTTAGCGCCGGCATTTCATGCCTTTTTTGCTCCATTGCATGGCGCATCTGTAACGTTGTCATATCTCGATGTTCTTCGGGAACAAAGGTAGACAGAGAAGATCCAAGTAATTCCTGCGGTGAGTGCGAGCCTAGTAGAGTTACTGCGGCGGTATTTAGAAAATTGATTGAGCCATTCACAGTAACAATAATTGAATCTGGTGTCATTTCTACCAGTTTACGATAACGATTCTCACTGTCTTCAAGTTCCTGATACGCACACTGCAACGAAATGTGAATTCGTACTCGCGCAAGTAGCTCCTCAAGCTGAAAAGGCTTTGTAATGTAATCTACACCGCCACATTCAAAGGCTAAGGTTTTGCTTTTCAAGTCATTGAGCGCGGTCATAAAAATGACGGGAATGTTCTTTGTAGATTCATAACTTTTTAGACGCTTGCAGACTTCAAAGCCGTCTATTTCTGGCATCATAACATCAAGCAGAATCAATTCTGGCCTGATCGCTTCTGCGAGTTTAAGTCCTTCGTGTCCGCTTTCGGCAACGACCACCTGGTAGTGTTTATTTTCTAAACAACCTTGTACAACGTCTAGATTCACAGGAGAGTCGTCAATGACGAGCACCGTTGGGTTGTTCCCATCGGTGTCAAGTTTTGTTGGGAATGCCTTTGTGAAAAACGTAGTATTCATATCTCCGCTCTGCGTTCCTGGCCTCACGTGACGAGAATAAACGGCAACGTCAACAGACTAAATAGTTGGAGCCGTCTTCCATTTGTTAGTCTTCTATCCTGATGTCGCCTTATTAATTAGCTAATTCCAGTGCCCGTTTAACAACATCTTTTTTGTTTCTAATTGATAAGGTCCCGCTTAACTTAAAAAAACCGCTAATTAATTACCTGTTGTAGGATATTGGCGCCCCCCCCCTAAAACAGATGAATCAACGATATCGCACACCATAAATTCACGACCTATCGTACATTCCAATACAAGGCACATCTTCATCCATAAATTAAACCCTGTTAAGTGACGCTTTAGGCATCATCATCTTCCAAGTTAATGCTACCGTCTTCATTCCAATCAACTTTTGTAATCCCCGGAGAGTCCAATTCCAGTCTCCGCAGTTCTGACAGTTGCTGTTTGATTTGAGAGCTCTGCTCTCTTACCGTTTGAGCGAGTCGCTTGTTCTCTTGTTGTAAAAAATTAAATTCCAGT
>JBFKTM010000420.1:0-3721 GCA_041636295.1 Oleiphilaceae bacterium | reverse complement strand
TATTACGTTCTCTTTCAAGGCGTTGCAGTGCCGTTATTTTGTCACTTTTGGCTAGAGAGAGTAAATGTTCGGCTAATTCATGTATCTTGCGGTGAGGGGCGGCGAACTTATCCAGCACTTCTTTAAGGTCTGCATCATTGGTCGTGAAATCATTGAACCAGATGCCAAAGGCACACTTGTTTGGGTCGGCTTGCCTGGTTAAAGGGGTGTCATTTTTAATGGAGTTTTCCAGTTCATCCATCCATTCAATGTGTTCTTTCTCCCCTTCGTCAAATATCGAAATTAATGATTTGCACTCTTCAAACTGGGAGCGGCTCCCTGTTAAAGTGCTGAAATCATAAAGTGGAACGGCAGCATTCTGGAAGGTGATCACCTCATGGTTGAAACGGTCCAGTTTGCCTACTTGTATATTGCGTTTAACATCTTTTTCGATATACCTAACCTGCTCCAGTGGGATCGCAAAGGTTGCATCTCGCGTTGAAAAGGTAATGACCGAGATTTGATTGTCTTTAAAAAGGTCTTCGATGCTTTGGCCGCTCATGGTGATCTCTTATGTTGTATCCTTGCTGATATTATTATTCCTTAATAGGACGTAAAAGGAGTATAGAGGTGAATTCCTAAACTAACCAATTTGTTAGTCCCGTTTTGTCGAACTTACTTAACTAGTCCTTATCCTGAAACGACAATTTTTAACGTAGGTTGGGTTTCGCCTAGAGCGGCTACTTTTTGTAGCCCGACAATGATTACCGGTCATATACTGATTTGTCGGGTTAAAACCCGTACCTACAACGGAACATATTTCAAAAGTTCGGTGTTTCCGGAAGAGAGCTAACTAGATCGGTTAGAGGTTGCTGATGCTTTCATGTTTTGACGTAACCTTGCCATGATTTGACTCAGCAATAGTAATCGATGATTTTTTCCGCCTGCTAAACATGGGGGTGGCATTGTGTCGTATGGCCCACAGGCCGCTTACGGTCGCAATTCTGATACCTTCCTCATCGAGTCGAGGAAGTGCCCATTCCAGATAATCGGCCGTAACCTGATGGGGGTGGCCTATTGCGACTGCCGTCCCTTTTTGTTTGGCAACTTTAATGAGGCGGGTAAACTGGTGATGAACGGCCTTGCGTGTCTGCCAATGGTCCAGAAACACATCTCGGCTTAATGTCGGGATTTCATATCGTTCTGCGGTTTGTTCGGCGACCGAGCTGGCAATGGTGCGACTATCCACAAAATAGAGTGGGTAGTTGTATAGCTCCTCCATTACCCACTGCATCTCTTCTTGGCGTTGAGTGAGCGCGCTTCCCATATGATTGTTAACGCCTTGCAAAAAGGGAATAGAGCGTACTGCGCGGCGTAATGTAAGTGTTAATTCTAGCTTGCTCATGCCGGACGTAAGGCCTCCCGGGCCGAGCGCAAGTCCCAGGGTATTCGCCATGGGCATGTGAAGCATGACCTCTTTGTTGACCGCGTGCGCATACTGAGCAAGGTCTTGAGTGTGTTTGCGGTGGGGTAGAAATGCAAGGGTCATGGGGTAGGGGAGATTAATTAATTGTCGACCCGTTTTCAGATGATTACCCATATCATCAATAATGATCGCAATGGTCGGTTGGTTAACTGACTCAGCCTGGACCAATGTAGAACAAAGTAACAGTGCTGTAGCAATGAGGTGCGAACGGCACAAGGCGGTAGCCTGCTTTAGACAGGCTACCTTAATGGATACTAATAGTGGACACCCAATTCTCATCTGGTATCAGTTTTTCTCTGTGCGTTTACCTAGTATATTGAGGCCTTTGAGCAGGTTGATGGCCTCTCGCAGTTGATAATCCCGATCAAGTACGGACTTCTGATCTGACACGTCTTTAGCGCGTTTTTCACTGGACTTTGCTTTTTCATCATCGCCATTGTCGTTCATTAAATGCCCGGCCAGGTCTGCTTCTTTGAAAAACTCCTGTGATTTTACCTCAGTAAGCTCTGCTCTTTTCACTTCAATATCAGGTTCAATGCCCAATGCCTGAATTGAGCGCCCACTAGGTGTGTAATAGCGCGCTGTTGTGAGCTTTAATCCATACTCTTCGTTCAGTTGCATAACCGTTTGTACTGACCCTTTACCGAAACTGTCTGTGCCCATAATAATGGCACGCCCCTGGTCTTGAAGGGCGCCAGCCACAATTTCCGAGGCAGAGGCCGAGCCACCATTAATCAATACAACCACAGGCTTGCCGTTGAGCTCATCGCCAGGTGTTGCGCTAAAACGGAGTTGAGAGCTCTTGATTCTGCCCTCTGTATAGACAATTAACCCATCGTCAATCAGGCTGTCGGATACCGAAACAGCGGCCTGTAAAACACCACCTGGGTTGTTTCTGAGGTCTATAATGAGGCCATTCAGCTCGGCTTTATTCTCTTTTTTCAGCTTCTCCAGCCCTTTGCTGAAGTCATCGCCGGTTTGAGCCTGAAATTGAGTAATTCTTAAATAACCATAGCCCGGTTCAAGTAGTCGCGTTTTAACGCTGGTCACTTTAATGACATCTCTTACTACTGTGATGACCAATGGTCCATTTTCATTTTCACGGACAATCGTCAGATTGATGGGGGTGCCTGGCTCGCCACGCATAATATTAACGGCATCATCTAGAGACATGCCCTTTACGGGGGTGTCATCCAGTTTAATGATCAGGTCGCCAGCCTCTACACCAGACTTCTGAGCGGGGGTGTCGTCAATAGGTGCAATGACTTTGACGAAGCCGTTCTCCATTCCTACTTCAATGCCAAGACCGCCAAACTGACCGGAGGTGCTTTCCTGAAGGTCTTCAAAAGCACTCGGTTCAAGGTACGCAGAGTGCGGGTCCAAGCCTGATAGCATCCCCTTGATGGCATTATTAAGCAGGGTGCTGTCATCCACTTCTTCCACATAGGTTTTCTTGATGCGGTCAAAGACCTCAGTGAATTTTCGGAGATCGTCCAGGGGTAGTTGTTTTGCTGGATCCGGCAGCTTTATGATGGCTCGCGTTGGCTGGTTTTCAGCCGTAGTTCCTTCGTCAGGATTAACATCTACCTCGGCGGCTGGCGTGGTTTCAATGTCGCTTTCAGAGACCAGGTCATCTGATAAGGCCGTGCTGGGGTGAAGTAACAGCGTAAATAATAGTGGTGTGGCTAGCAGGGCATTGCCTGACGATTTCAGATAGCGAAAATGATTAAGAAAGTCTTTCATTAAAAAATCCCATTTTTTCAGGTGTTCTTATTTGCGCTGCAGCCATTTTAATGGATTTTGTGGTCTGCCGTTCTTCCTAATTTCAAAGTATAGCCCTGTTTCCCGCTGGCCTCCGCTATTGCCGGAATAAGCAATTGTTTCGCCAGTATGAACCCAGTCACCAGTCTCTTTAAGTAGGCTCTTATTGTGACCATATAGGCTCATATAGCCGCCCCCATGATCAATAATGGTCATTAGACCGAACCCTCGAATCCAATCCGAAAATACGACCCGCCCATAATGTACCGCGTTTACCTGGGTGGGTTGATTGGTATTAATGACGACACCATTGCGCCGTAGTTTGCCACCCGCTAGCTGTGAACCATAGTATCGGGTCACTTTACCACGAGTTGGCCAGGGAAGTTTAGACTTGAGTTGTGAAAAGGGTCTGGAGTCTTCTGGCAGTTGAAGATTGGCAATGGCTTTTTCGACCTCTTGCAACAATTTCTCTAGTCGTTTCTGATCTGCTGTGAG
>JBFKTM010000419.1:0-3728 GCA_041636295.1 Oleiphilaceae bacterium | reverse complement strand
GGGATGCCATGCGTGCAGGACTAACCCCCTCTATTAATGGCATGGCATCCGCCGGTATTGTTGCTCTGCCCGGCATGATGACGGGGCAGATTCTGGCAGGCAGCCCTCCACTTGAAGCGGTTAAGTATCAGCTTTTAATTCTATTTTTAATCACTGTCGGGTCTGGCTTTGGCGTCTACGCTTCTCTGGAGATGGGATGCAGAAGACTTTTCGATCAACGACACCGATTACGACTGGAACGCATCAGCAAAAAGTCATAAACACCGGCGAAGGAGATACTGTAACAATGCATGTAAAACCCAGCCCGCTCTTGAGCCTGCTATTGGCAGCAACATTTGTTCTTCTTACACCAGACATTTTTGCCGATACGGTTAAGTTTAAAGAAGTAAAAAGTGCCGAGAAGCCATCAAGCGATGACTGGATTGTCCTGCAGGTCATGCTAGGTCAGTTAGACACCAACAACCAAGCAGTGATTACAGACCCGGATTCGGGAGAGCGTGCCTATAGTGATTTTCCTTCATTGCCTTTCGGTGGCATTCAAGCGCAAATTCCACTTGCCCACCATTGGTTTGAATATGGATATGAAACAGGCGCTAACCTCGGCTGGAAGAATGACAGCTTTGTGTTTGTCGCAAACAATAACCAGGCGACAATCGCCTTTAAAAACGAGTTATTTTTACTAGAGCTACATGGCGGTGTTTTTGCCGCACTATTGCCCAGTAGCCGTTTTAGGCTCTATGCCGGGGCTGGCCCGCTGTTGGCCTACGGTCACGCCAGCAACAACGATGAAGAAGATCCAGCTCAATTACCGTCAAACCAGAGTGGCACCACCATCAAAATAAATCTCGGAGAGAGTGAGAATGATGTAGCCTTTGGCGCTTACGCACGCATTGGGATGGAGTATTTCACTCGAACCGGATTCAGTTTCGGGGCAGGTATCAGGCGAACACGTTACGAACTCGATTTTGGTCAGGTTGCTGGCAGTATCGATATAGATGACAACCTCTATTTCATCTCTTTAGGTCAGCGGTTTAAAATCTATTGACCTAAATATCATCAATGCCATCTAAATAGGCAACTGATATATGGGCAGCTGACTCCCCCGGCCAATAGACCAGAGGGAGACAATGAGCATTGCTAACCGGTTCGTAAATCACAATGCAACGTTTCAATACGTTGGCGATGGCTAGTCCTGGCTAACAATAATCTCAGGGAACAGGTTGGAGTAGTTTTTCGCCCGCTGCGAAAGCTCTGCCGCTACTTTACGCGCGATATCCCGGTACATTAACGCCACTTCGGAATCAGGCTCTGCCACGACCGTTGGCGTACCAGAGTCAGTCTGTTCGCGAATGGTTTTATGCAAAGGCAGTTGCCCAAGTAGCGTGGTGTCATACTCCTCGGCAATTCGTTCACCTCCACCTTCACCAAACAACGGCTCATGGTGCCCACAGTTACTACAGATGTGAACACTCATATTTTCGATAACACCAAGAACCGGAATATCCACTTTACGGAACATTTCGATGCCTTTTTTACAATCCAGCAGCGCGATATCCTGAGGCGTCGTTACAATCACTGAACCTGCGACCGGCACCTTTTGCGACAAGGTGAGTTGAATATCCCCGGTACCTGGAGGCATATCGATGATAAGGTAATCCAGATCATCCCAAAGCGATTGATTCAGTAACTGTTGTACAGCACCACTCACCATCGGTCCACGCCAAACCATCGGTGTTTTATCGGTAACCAGGAACGCCATCGACATCGCCTGCAGGCCATACTTCTCCAGCGGTATAAAAAACTGGTTATCTTGTGTCTTAGGGTGAGTGCCATCGGGGAAACCCAGCATCAACCCAACGCTGGGGCCATAAATATCCGCATCAAGAATACCTACCTTGGCACCTTCCTGGCTTAATGCCAACGCCAGATTTATCGAAGTTGTCGACTTGCCAACCCCTCCTTTGCCCGAAGCAACAGCGATAATATTTTTAACGCGATCCATATTTTTCATATGGTTCTGAACCTGGTGAGGTATAACCTCGGTTGTTACATTGATCACAACCGCCTCGACGCCGTCAACATTTTCCAGTGCCGAAGTCAGTAGCTGAATCATGCCTCCCTTGATACCGTCACAGGGATAACCCATTTTAATATCGACCTTTACGTTACCCTGCTCATCACATTCCACATTTTGAATAGCTTTGAGGTCGTAAAGGTTTTCATTGAGGTAAGGGTCTTGATAACACTTAATGGCAGACGCTAACAACGTCGCATCAACTTGGCTCATAATGATACTTCCACCGAGGAACTTTTATAAAAGTGAGAATCTGATCTAAAAACCGAGTAAAATAGTCTACTACTTATCAGTTGAACTTAAAATCCTATAACCCGAGCAAATCTACTGGGCAGAGGTTAATTTGTTTTTGCTCAAGATTAAACGACACCGATCAGGAATTAGGATGAAAAAAATTATATCAAACGGTATTATACCGCTCATTTGTCAGACCTCGTCCACAGCCTGAGCAATTGATTCGTTAGAAACAGGCACTATTTACTCGGAATGTGGATACCGTACTGAACACACCGTTTTGCCTAGCAGCAAACCCAGAACTAAACCAGAACCAAAAGAGTACCCTGGAAACGATCGTTATGACACAAAACACAGCAAGAAACATTCTGGTAACCAGCGCATTACCCTATGCCAATGGCCCCATCCATTTGGGACACCTGCTGGAGTATATCCAAACAGATATCTGGGTGCGTTTTCAGAAGCTACGCGGCGAACACTGTGTTTATGTCTGTGCCGATGATGCCCACGGCACCGCGATTATGCTACGCGCAGAACGGGAAGGCATTACGCCAGAGCAGCTAATTGATCGGGTCAATAAAGAGCATAGTGCAGATTTTTCTGACTTCCTGATTGAGTTTGATAACTACTATTCAACTCACTCTGAAGAAAACCGCGAACTATCCGAGCACATTTACAACCGCTGTGTTGAGAACGGACGTATCGCCTCACGTTCAATCACTCAGGCCTTTGACCCTGAAAAAGAGCTTTTTCTTGCAGACCGATTCATTAAAGGCACCTGTCCCAAGTGTCGCGCCGAAGACCAGTATGGCGACAACTGCGAAGTATGTGGCGCCACTTATACGCCGATGGAGCTTATCAATCCCCAATCGGCCATTTCCGGGGCAACCCCTGTTGAAAAGGAGTCTGAACACTTCTTCTTCAAACTACCAGAGTTCGAAGATTTTCTAAAGGAGTGGACCCGCAGCGGCTCGCTGCAGCCACAGATCGCCAATAAGCTGGCAGAGTGGCTTGATACCGGCTTACAAGAGTGGGATATCAGCCGCGATGCGCCCTACTTTGGCTTTGAGATCCCCAATCAGCCCGGCAAATATTTTTACGTCTGGCTAGATGCTCCTATCGGCTATATGGCCAGTTTCAAAAACCTCTGTGACCGTCGTGATGATCTCGACTTTGATACGTTCTGGAAGAAAGACTCTACTGCAGAGCTCTATCATTTCATCGGTAAGGATATCATCAACTTCCATGCACTGTTCTGGCCCG
The DNA here is from genome assembly GCA_041636295.1 of Oleiphilaceae bacterium. Lineage (GTDB taxonomy): Bacteria > Pseudomonadota > Gammaproteobacteria > Pseudomonadales > Oleiphilaceae > Alkalimarinus. The sequence goes on along the minus strand of JBFKTM010000419.1, from coordinate 157 downwards.
CCATGCTCTCGTGTGCCGACTTCAGAACACCCACAGCAGTCTATGCCCATGGTTTCGTTACGGTGAACGGCAAAAAAATGTCCAAATCACGCGGCACTTTTATTAAAGCCAGAACCTATCTCGACCAACTGGACCCTGAGTACCTGCGCTACTATTT
>JBFKTM010000418.1:0-3730 GCA_041636295.1 Oleiphilaceae bacterium | reverse complement strand
CGTGTTTTCAGGCTCAGTTATTAATGGACTCGCCTCTGCAGGGGTGACCCAAGGAACTTCTGACTTCGAGTCATTCTTATATACCTGGCAAGGGACAGTTGATTCAATTGATCCAACCAATTATGCCAAAGACTTAGGATCGACCACTGCTAAAATACTAGTTTCTGAAGTTCTTAATGACCTGCGCGTACCAAATCAGGCTAACGTGAATTCGTTAGGTGAGGCAGACTCTGCACCACTTGCTGGCACAGAACCAATGATGGCACTGATTGACATCGGCGCAGGAGGATCTAATCTTTCGAATGGAGCGGAAGGACTAGGTTTAATCACCAGTGATAGCACCGCAACCGCTGGACTTGCCCCTCCACAGGCATCGTTCTTTGCTAATAGCAATCCATGCACAGATGCAAGCCACATCACATTCATTCTACCTCAGACCCCAGCATCAGCAACAGATACTATATGCCCCGGCGGCTCTGACACGAGTGCAGCACATGCCGAGATGGTTACAGAAGTAACAACTATGATTGCTGGTGGCGTGATACCAATTACTGTGGCAGGTCAACCCCTACTTGGTAAGAGTACAACAATAGATAAGGCACTCGACCAAAATTAACAGCCGTTCTTTGACCTTATAACCCCTCTTAAGAGGGGTTATTTTTTTGCAGCAAAATAATCCCAGACACAAAAAAACCGGGACAATGCCCGGTTTTTTTTAACTTTGACTGCCAACTATCGACTGTCAACTTCAAACTGCTACCTTACAAAAGTCGCCCCTTCTCAGCAGCAATTCTCAAACGCAACGCATTCAACTTGATAAAGCCTGCCGCATCTTTCTGATCGTAAGCACCCTGATCTTCTTCGAACGTGGCGATCTTCTCATCAAACAGTGAATCGTTTTCAGACATACGACCAACAACGATAACGTTGCCCTTGTAAAGCTTCAGACGAACCTTACCGTTTACATACTTCTGCGTATCATCGATTAAACCTTGCAGCGCTTCGCGCTCTGGTGACCACCAGAAGCCGTTGTAGATCAGCTCGGCATACTTGGGCATCAGGCTATCTTTCAGGTGAGCTACTTCGCGATCCAACGTGATGGACTCAATGGCGCGGTGCGCTCTCATCATGATGGTGCCCCCGGGTGTTTCGTAACAGCCACGAGACTTCATACCCACAAAACGGTTTTCTACGATATCCAGACGACCAATTCCGTTTTCACCACCCAACTGGTTTAGCTTCAACAAAATTTCATGAGGCTTCATGTGTTCGCCGTCGATGGCAACGATATCACCTTTCTCGTAGGTCAACTCGATATAGGTTGCCTTATCGGGTGCCGCTTCAGGTGAAACCGTCCAACGCCACATATCCTCTTCGGCTTCGTTCCAAGGGTCTTCCAGCATATCACCTTCATAAGAGATATGAAGCAAGTTTGCATCCATTGAATAAGGAGACTTACCTTTCTTCTTCTCTACCTGAATACCGTGCTCATCACAATAGGCCAGCAGAGATTCACGTGAGTTAAGATCCCACTCACGCCAAGGAGCAATAACTTGAACACCCGGCTTCAGTGCATAACCGCCCAGTTCAAAACGAACCTGATCATTCCCTTTACCCGTCGCACCGTGAGAGATGGCATCCGCATCAGTCTCATTGGCGATCTCAATCAAGCGACGCGCAATCAACGGTCTGGCGATTGACGTACCCAACAGGTACTCACCTTCATAAATGGTGTTGGCACGGAACATCGGGAATACATAGTCACGTACAAACTCTTCGCGAAGGTCTTCAATGTAGATCTCTTTTACACCCAACGCTTCTGCTTTCGCACGAGCAGGCTCTACTTCTTCGCCCTGCCCTAGATCCGCTGTAAACGTAACCACTTCACAGTTATAGGTTTCCATCAGCCACTTAACAATAACTGATGTATCAAGGCCGCCGGAATAAGCCAGAACGACTTTATTAACCTTAGACATACCGATGCTCCAGATGAAAAATTTCAAAGTCGGGTATTTTACTTGCTAGGCGCGCTAAATCCCAGCCTGATTTTAAGAATTGTAAAAAGAAGGCGTCGTTAGCCTTCCGGAGAGGAGAGTGATGAAGCAGACGAAGCAACACGCGGCCCTTTTTCCAGTCGCACTGTTGTGCGTCTGTTCTGCGCCTTGTTTCGTTTATTAGTATTGGCAACGACAGGATAACGCTCACCGTGATAGCGAGTCGTAATCATCTCTTCTGAAATACCGCTTTCTATTAAATAGGTCCTGACGGCTTCTGCTCGATCTTTTGATAACCGTCGGTTATAAATTCTACGCCCACTACTATCCGTATGGCCATCAACTACTATAGACGTAACAGCACTATCTGCTTTTACATAAATAACCACATTATCAAGCAGCTGTTTATCTCGTTCAGTCAGTTCAGCCTTATCGACCTCGAACAGCACCTTCGTCCGTTCAACCTGTCGAAAATTAACCGGCAATAGAGACGCTACACAGCTTAAATAGTCCTGGTAGAAATCAGGGAAGTTGATCGAAGAGACCTGTACCCGAACCGACTCATCATTGTACCAAGCCTTACGTGTGAATGTTGGGGTCATTCCATCCATTAAGCCCTCCATCATGTTTCGCGCATTTTTACGCCCGACCACAATCGGCTTATTTGAATCAGCAACCGGTACTAGCCCCAAATTCTGAACCCCATACCCTGGTCGCCACTGGGGTGCTTCTATTACCAGTGCTGCCTTTCCTGACGCCATCGGATTGGCATTTGCGTTCAGATAGAATTTAAGCTTTTCACCGGCCTCATGGTAGAAAACCCCTTTACCGTAACGGGGGATTGGATGGGTCAGGCTACACTCAAAGATAGATGCAGAGAGATACCACTGACTGCTGGAGATGTCAGCACCGTATGTTTTGGCTTGGCTATAGTACGAAACCAAGCAAAGTGGAAACAGAGAGAACAGCGCCAACACTGACCATCGGTTTGTAATGCTCATTACGTTGGAGCGACGCGTTACCCGTATTGTTCTACGCACCTTCACACCACCATCATCCGAGCCATTAATACTAAACATATACTATGCGGCAAACTTTACCACCCCAAGATTCGCTTTCTAGTGTTAGCGTCCGCAATCTAAAAAACTTTACCCTAATATTGCACGCCGTCTGATATACTTTGCGAAAATTTGTAGTACTTTTGTAAGTAATCGGGAAATATCAATGAACGAATTAACCATTACACGTCCTGACGATTGGCATTTACACCTGCGGGACAATGAATATCTAAATCAGACCGTACCCGCCAGCGCCCGATACTTCGGCAGAGCCATTGTAATGCCTAACCTGGTCCCCCCTGTCACGACAATGGATGATGCCATTGCCTACAAGAGTAGAATCATCAAAGCAATACCGACAACAAGTGCATTCAAGCCACTAATGACTCTCTACCTTACCGATAACACGACACCGGTTGATATTCAAAACGCCGTAGACAGTGGAGAGGTGGTCGCCTGTAAGCTTTACCCTGCCGGCGCTACAACCAACTCGGACTCAGGTGTCACCAACATTAGTAACATGACACCCACACTGGAAAAGATGGCTGAACTCGGCTTGCCACTTCTCATTCATGGAGAAGTCACAACCGACGATGTCGACATATTTGATCGTGAGAAAGTGTTTATTGATAGTACACTTCGCCCGTTGGTTGAAAACATTCCTTCACTTAAAATCGT
>JBFKTM010000417.1:0-3739 GCA_041636295.1 Oleiphilaceae bacterium | reverse complement strand
TAATAGGCAAACACGACCCCAAGATAAAAAAGAAACACACTGGATACCAGTAAAGGGATCGCCAATTTTTTCTCATGCTGATAGAGGGCAGGAGCGACAAAACGCCAAAACTGAAACAGAATAAAAGGCATTGCTAGAAAAATCGCCAGAACCAGCGTCAGCTTGAACGGGGTGAGGAATGGAGAGGCCACATCGGTGGCAATCATCGAAGTCCCTTCCGGCAGGTAGACTCGCAACGGCTCAGAGACGACCAGGTAGAGGTCATTTGCAAAGTAGTAAAGGCCAAGAAAAATGGTAAGTACAACCAGTACTGCTCGAAGTATGCGATCCCGCAGCTCAATCAGGTGTTGAATCAGCGGCTGTTGCTGTTCCACCAATGCCTCGTCTGATAGCTTGGCAGTATTCTGGTCGCTGGTGGGTTGGTCGCCCGTATTCGGAGAGGAGGAGTTGGTCATTTACTTCAGTATTTTCCAGTTAATCCACACTTACTGCTTGGGTGTTGTTTCTGATGTGGCGCTCGTTGTGGCTATATCCAGCCGCTCGGTTGAGGCGTCAGTGTTCACAAGGTGCTTGAACTCTTCGGCTTTATCGAGGGCTTCCTGAACCGTCTTTTGAACTTCTTCAACCTTAATGCTGTCACCTTCCTGTTTTATCTTCTCTCGAAGCTCTTCGGCTTTCAGTTGGCGATCAATCTCATCGGTCAGGTTACTTGCCATCCGTTTGGCTTTACCCACCCATTTCCCTGCTGTTCGTGCGGCATGGGGTAACCGTTCTGGGCCAAGTACAAGTAGTGCCAGTACAGCAATGAGTACCAACTCAAGAAAACCAATATCAAACATAGCGATGCTCGAGTGAAGTGAAAGTTAGCTCTTAGGTTTCTCTTCCTGTACCTTTTCAGCTTTGGCGTCAATAACTTCGCCTGCATCTTTTTCCAGTGTTTTGTTTTTCTCTTCATCAGTGACGGCTTTCTTGAAACCTTTTACCGCGCCGCCTAAATCGGAGCCGATATTGCGCAGTTTTTTAGTGCCAAAAAGCAGCATCACAATTACAAGAATGATAACCAGTTGCCAAATACTAATGCCACCCATTAGATCTCTCTCCTAAACGTTCTGTTTTCTATACCCCTTAAGGCATTATTGCTTATTAATGGGTTATAGCTTTAGTTCATTGTACACCAAACATTGTTGAAAAGGCTTATGTATAATTTATGAAAACCCCAACGCCTGGTGCTAAAAAATTGCTGACCGCTCTGATCAACCCAATCTAGTTACACGCACAATGCAGGGCTATTGTGCAGCAGATAGAGAGTGGTCGTTATGATCTCCGTCAAGCAACAAATCTCAACGGTCTGGGCGGTCGATATAAAGCCTACTCTTTACCTTCTCGTGATGCTTTCTCTTCTAACCCTGATAGGTTAAAGCGGCGCTCCAGTTCATTAAGAATAGCATCCGGGCCGATGCCCAGGTGAGATAACATCACTAAACTGTGAAACCATAAGTCGGCTGTTTCATAGATTAGCTCGTCGGTATTGCCGGAGTGCTCTGCATCTTTGGCTGCAAGCAGCGTCTCAGTACACTCTTCGCCAACTTTTTCCAGAATCTTGTTAAGCCCTTTCTGGTGCAGGCTGGCCACATAGGAGCTGTCAGCGGCTGCATTCTTTCTTTGTTCCAGAACTTTTGCCAGCTCGTTGAGTACGTCGGTCATTTTACAATTCCTTAGGTATACCTGGTTTGATCCTGTTTAGATAGCCCTCACCGCCGACTAGACTGGATGAACCAAACTCTCCTCGGATAGGATGGATTTCCGTGCAAACTGGAATGGTAAGCGGTATATCAACAGTCAATACAGGTATAGCGATTAACGTTTATAAATGTCGTTCGGGTCTTTTAACACGGGCTCTACTGCTTGCCACTCACCGTCTTTCAGCTGCTGATAGAAACAGCTACGACGACCCGTATGGCAGGCGATGTCACCGAGTTGCTCTACCTTTAGTAGAATGACATCGGCATCACAGTCGAGCCTGATATCGTGCAGCTGTTGTACATGACCGGACGACTCCCCTTTACGCCAAAGAGATTGTCGTGACCGAGACCAGTATATGGCACGTTGCTCTTGCACTGTTAAGCTTAGGGATTCCCGGTTCATCCAGGCCATCATCAGTATTTCACCGGTCTGATAGTCTTGGGCAATGGCGGGTACTAAGCCATCGTCGGTCCACTTGATTGTGTCTAACCACTCTTGTTTCATGTCGCTATTTTCGCTTGATCAAAAAATAAAATCCAACACCGGCAAATAGCCAGCTTTGACTGGGCAGTGTTTGTAACCACTCTACTGCGTCGGTATTTTGGCTAAATAATGCAGCGGCAAAAGCCAGTGTGGCTATCCAGTAATCTTTGTTGATGCCCTGGTTGCTGTGCATCTCTTCTTTAAGTGACTTGATGCTACGGGCCTGGTTATGGCTCAAACTGTTCAGGTTTTTAACCTGGTTGACCGCATCGTACACCATTTGAGGGAATTCGGGGCTCTGCTCCAGCCAGTCTGGGATGTGCTGTTTGATATTTTTCCATAATCCCGGTGGGGCAATGCGTTGTTTCATCCAGTTTTCCAGAAAGGGCTGCGCCGTACTCCACAGGTCCAGATCGGGGTAGAGTTGACGGCCAAGCCCCTCAATATTAAGCAGCGTTTTTTGCAGCAGTACCAGCTGCGGCTGAACTTCCATATTGAAGCGGCGGGCGGTCTGAAACAGTCGGAGTAGAAACTGGCCGAATGAGATATCTTTTAGCGGTTTTTCAAAAATCGGTTCGCAGACGGTTCGAATCGCCGACTCAAACTCGTTTACCGGGGTGTTTGCAGGTACCCATCCCGATGAGATATGCAGCTCGGCAACCTGCCGGTAGTCGCGATTAAAAAATGCCAGTAAATTACGAGCCAGATAACCTTGGTCTTCGGGTGTAAGGGTTCCGACAATGCCAAAGTCGATGGCGATATATTGTGGGTCTTCGGGGTTGTCGACGTTCACAAAAATATTGCCTGGGTGCATGTCTGCGTGAAAGAAGCTGTCACGGAATACTTGGGTGAAAAAGGTTTCAACGCCTTTTTCGGCCAGTTTCTTAAGGTTGGTGCCGTGGGCATTCAGGGTGTCGATGTCGGCGACGGGAATACCATAGACCCGCTCCATCACCATGACGTCGGTGTTGGTGTAATCCCAGAATATTTCTGGCATGTAGATCAGGTCGGAGCCTTCAAAATTACGGCGTAACTGGGAGGCGTTAGCGGCTTCCCGCTGCAGATCAAGCTCGTCAAAGATAGTCTTTTCATAGTCGTGAACAATGGCGACCGGGTGCAGCCGTTTGCCATCTTCCCAGTACTGTTCGGCGAGTCCTGCTACCAGATACATCAAGGCAATGTCTTGATGGATGACCCGCATAATGCCCGGACGTATCACTTTTACCACGACCTCTTGGCCTTGATGCAGGCGCGCCGCATGTACCTGGGCAATGGATGCTGAGGCGAGGGGGTTAATATCGAAGCTGTCAAAGATATCGTCGGTGGACCGTTTCAATGCCTGTTCGATAATGTTCTTGGCGGTCTCCCCCGGAAACGGTGTTACATTGTCTTGCAGTGACTGTAACTCGTTGGCGATATCGTCGGGCAGCAAGTCTCGACGAGTCGACAGGATCTGGCCAAATTTAATAAAGAGGGGGCCAAGTTCTTCAAGCGCATCTTTGTTGCGTTTACC
>JBFKTM010000416.1:0-3748 GCA_041636295.1 Oleiphilaceae bacterium | reverse complement strand
GAAGCCAGGCCGTGGCGAGAAAATAATCAAACGGTTTCCCCTTGTCGAGCAAGCGGAAGAGATGGACTGTGGCGCCGCTTGTCTGGCGATGATCTGCAAGCATTACAATATTAACCTGACCCTCGGCAAACTTCGCGAGATGGCCAATGTCACCACTGAAGGCGCGACGATGGATAGCCTGGCCAAAGTCGGGGAGACGCTGGGATTCACAACCCGAGGCCTGAAATGTACTTATCAATCACTCAAAAGCCTCGAAATGCCCTTTATTGCCCATTGGGAGGGGTATCACTACATTGTGGTGTATGGCTTATCCGCTAACCATGTATGGGTCGCCGACCCCGCATTGGGATTTCGGAAACTGGCCCGTGATGAATTTGAAAAAGGGTGGGATGGGGTCTGCCTGGTGTTTACTCCCGGTGCCAATATGGTTCAGTTGGCGGCCACCCGTTCGCCCTGGGTACGTTTTGTCTCCTATTTGAGGCCCTATAAAAAACTGTTGTTTAATCTGTTTATTGCGACCCTGGTGATAGAGATAATGGGGATCATTCCCCCTGTGATAGTTCAGAATATTCTTGATCGGGTCGTGGTGCATCAGAATATGTCATTACTTACCATTCTGATTATCGGTCTGATTATTTCACACGTATTTCGTCAGGTGACATCGGTCCTGCGGGGTTTTTTGTCTAACTTCATGGTGCGTAACCTCGACTTTGCGATGATGTCGCAGTTCTTCAAACATACCTTGTCGTTACCCTTGTCCTTTTTTAACCGCCGTAAAACCGGCGACATCTTTGCACGCTTTCAAGAGAACGAAACCATTCGTGATTTTCTAACTGAGTCGACTATTAGCACCATTCTTAACCTACTGATGGTGTTCGTCTATTTCACGGTACTGTTTGCTTACAGCCCAGCGCTCTCGCTGCTGTTAATTGTGTTGGTGTTTCCCATCCTGCTATTAACCATCCTGGTTACACCCAAAATAAAAGACTATGCCCGCAAGACCTTTGAAGCGACAACGGATGCTGAATCAACCTTAATGGAAACGATCTCAGGTGCGGAGACAATAAAAGCCATGGGGGTCGAGCGGCCCATGCGAATGAAGTGGGAGAAGAAATACGTCGCAGGCCTTGATGTTCAATACCGTTCAGAAAAATTCACCATTCTGGTCGGTGCCGCCGGACAAATTCTTAATTCTGCAACCACCGTTATTATCTTATGGTTGGGGGCGACCCTGGTGTTGAAACAAGAACTCACCATTGGCCAACTCATAGCATTCAACATGTTAATGGGTAGCGTGATGGCACCGCTCATGGGGCTAGTGTCGATGTGGGATGAGCTTCATGAAGCCGGAGTGGCAATGGAGCGATTAGGCGATGTGCTGGATATGGAACCGGAAGAGAAACCGGAAGAGGTGACCTCGCGCATTGCCATACCTGACTTGAGAGGCAACATTCGTTTCGAGAATGTTTATTTTCGGTACGGTGGCAAAGAAACGGCCTATGTATTAGAAAATATCAGTTTTGAAACCGAAGAGGGCACTACGGTTGCGATTGTTGGCCAAAGCGGATCGGGCAAGTCTACTTTGGCAAAAATGGTCGTCGGCTTTTACCCTCCAACCGAAGGCAAAATTCTAATAGATGGGTACGATTTGTCGCTCATCGACCGGGAGTATTTTCGATCACAGATCGGTTATGTGATGCAATCCAACCTGTTGTTTTCAGGGACTATTGCTGAAAATATCGCCCTGGGTGAAAGTAACCCTGATCGTAAACGAATTATTGAAGTAGCAACCTTGGCGGATGCTCATGGCTTTATCAGTAAAATGCCTCTGGGCTATGAGCAGATTGTCGGCGAGCGGGGAGCGGGGTTATCGGGAGGACAGATACAGCGACTTTGTATCGCTCGGGCCATTTATCATGACCCTCGTTTACTGATTTTTGATGAAGCAACGTCAGCGCTGGATACGCAATCGGAAAGCAATATCTTGCAAAACCTCAAAGGTGTTTTGAAGGGGCGCAGTGCCATCGTCATTGCCCATCGTCTCAGTACTATCATGAGTGCAGATAAAATTCTGGTGTTATATAACGGCTCAATTATAGAGGAGGGCAACCACGAGGAGTTACTCGCACGACAGGGAATGTATTACCAACTGATTCAAAAGCAGATTAACAGCGCGTCATGAAAGCCTTTTCACTCAAGAACCTGTCATCGGCCTCTTATGGTGGGCTAATCGAGAAGATCGAAGTACTCCGTTCGTCTATTCGCTTCAGCCCCGGATTGTCAGTAGACGCAAAGCAGGCGTTAAATCGTCAGGTCAATGAGTTACGTGAAGAACTCATGTTGCTGTCACGTAAAGAGCGGGCTGAAACGACCCCGCTGTTGAATAAAGCCCGTGCTCAGTCGAAGAAAAGTCGCCCGTTAGACCAATCAGCGACACAGCGACGAGCATCACTATTGGAACGTAACTTTATCTTTGAAGGAGTGTTTGGCGATAGCCCGAAATTGCTTGATGCCATGGAGATAGCGGAGAAAGCCGCACCCACCAATCTCCCTGTACTGATTGAAGGGGAGAGCGGCACGGGCAAAGAGTTAATGGCCAAGGTCGTTCATGCCAATGGGCAACGCAGTGATAAACCCTTTATCTCGGTGAACTGTGGTGCCATACCGGAAAACCTGTTGGAGTCTGAGCTATTTGGTCACAAAAAAGGCGCTTTCACTGGGGCATCGTCTGATCGTAGTGGTAAATTTGAAAGTGCCAACAACGGAACGATCTTTCTCGATGAAATCGGGGAAATGCCCCTGCAAGGGCAAGTCAAACTACTACGCGTACTGCAGGCCAACGAAATACAACGAGTGGGGTCAGATGAGATTACCAAGGTAGATACCCGTATAGTGGCCGCTACCAACAGAGACCTGTTACAAATGTCACAAGAGGGGCGCTTTCGAGAAGATCTCTATTATCGGTTAGGGGTGATACATGTAACACTGCCCCCACTGCGAGAACGCAAAGATGAAATTAGCGTGTTAATTGAATACTTCTGTGATGAGGCCGCAGAGAGCCTGCAGCGCTTACCTATCAATATATCGCCGTCACTTTATAACTTTTTACTTAGCTACCGATACCCTGGAAATATTCGAGAGCTTAGAAATATCATCTATCGGTTATCTTGTCTGGCAGATGAAACAGCTGAAATAGCGCACCTACCTGAGTCAATAAAACCAACTGATGAGGCCATTAACCAAGGCGACAAAGCGAGTCAATCGGGAACACCTACCTTAAGCGATATTAAAAAAGCAGCTAGTGACGAGGCTGAAAAGCACTACTTGAGGGAAGGTCTTAAAAAAATGAAAGGTAAAGTCTCTGCACTGGCAAATGAGACCGGGATGAACCGTTCTTACCTTCAAACACTCCTAAAGAAACATAACATCCACTCAAAAGAGTTTAAAAACGCTCACAAAAAAACGGACGACCGTTAAGGTCAAATGAATTAGTTTTAGCTGATCAGATCAGATCTAGTCGCACCGTCTACTGGTTAACCGAGTGAATACAGCGACCCATAACCGTCCCTAACCTCTAAACCAACCCCTCAATTACAGCTGCCTTTCCACAAGTAACATTAGTGGCAACGTTTATAGTGTGTTCGATCAACGTAATAAGCATTCCAAGTCGATATCCAAAAATCCCATTCACTGGGTAAACGCTGTGTTAGATTATCGATCATGCTTAGTTGCTCCGTCTCATGTCCCT
>JBFKTM010000415.1:0-3753 GCA_041636295.1 Oleiphilaceae bacterium | reverse complement strand
TGACCACGTGCTTGAGCCGCTTGATGTTCAGGGTCTTGTTTCCAGCGTTGAATATGCTCCTGACTGGGCCAGTAAGAGATAGCCACTTCCTGACGTCCTTCGGTGCAGGCGGTAAATTCGAGACAACCATAGCTCTGTAATGCAAGCTCTCTCATGCGAGCCGCCGTCGTGCTGTACTCTTCATCGAGTTCTGCGATCTCCGCTTTAAAGATTACGGCATACATCTCCACACTCCTAGCTGACGAATGGTGCTCTTGGCCCCGGATTGATCGTGAGAATAGCATGATGAGATACGGAATTTGAATGTTTTTGCCGGGCATCTAACGTTACAATAGAGACTCTGATCGTTATCACTTCTCAATTGTAATCCGGTTTACTATTTATGTTTCGCTTTTTCGAAAAGCTCATTAAGCCTTTTCCGCCTTCTGACCCAGAACAGCCACCGGGCAGTCTTTATGCCTTTTGTCGTCACTATACCCGGGGTATGGAGATGCCGCTGCTACTGATGACCGTGTTGACGGCGGCGCTGGCCTCCCTGGAAGTTATGCTGTTTGGCTTTCTGGGTGAACTGGTTGACTGGCTGGGGGTAAAGAGCCCGGCTACCTTGCTGCAACAAGAAGGTAGCACGTTAGTCATTATGGGTTTGTTGCTGCTGGTTGGCATGCCGTTGCTGGTGTTGCTGCATGCGGTCATTGTGCATCAGGCGCTGCTGGGTAACTTCCCTATGTCGATCCGCTGGTTGGCGCATCGCTATCTGTTACGGCAAAGCATGACGTTCTATCAGAATGATTTTGCCGGTCGTATCGCCACGAAAGTAATGCAAACCTCGCTGGCGGTGCGTGAAGCGGTGATGAAACTGCTGGATGTGATGGTCTATGTGGCTGTGTACTTCGCCGCGATGCTGGTACTGGTGGCACAGGCAGATATCCGCTTGATGCTGCCCCTGTTAGTGTGGCTGGGGCTCTATATTGGCCTGCAATACTATTTTGTGCCTCGTCTTAAAAAAGTCGCGTCACAGCAGGCGGATGCGCGTTCATCCATGACCGGTCGCATTGTCGATAGCTATACCAACATTGCTACCGTTAAATTATTCTCACACAGCCAGCGTGAGTCGGATTATGCCAAAGAGAGCATGGACGAATTTCTGACTACGGTCTACCAGCAGATGCGACTGGCGACAGGGCTCAATGTCAGCGTCCATGCCTTGAACTACACCTTGGTCTTTAGTGTGGCGGCCATGTCTATTTGGCTGTGGATGGAGAGTGCCATCAGTGTTGGGGCTATCGCCATTGCGGTGAGCCTATCGCTTCGTCTTAACGGCATGGCGCAATGGATTATGTGGGAGGTGAGCGCACTGTTTGAAAATATCGGTACGGTGAATGATGGCATGACCACCTTATCCCAGCCGCTGGAAGTGACCGATGCCCCGGCTGCGAGCCAACTCAATGTGACGAAGGGCGAGCTGCACTTTGACCATATCGGCTTTCATTACGGCAAAACCAGTGGCGTGATTGATGATCTGAACCTGCACATCAAGCCCGGCGAAAAGGTGGGGTTGGTGGGGCGTTCCGGCGCGGGTAAGTCTACCCTGGTTAACTTGCTGTTGCGATTTCACGACCTGGCCGAAGGGCGCATCTTGATTGATGGACAGGATATCAAAACGGTAACCCAGGAGAGCCTGAGAGCCCAGATCGGTATGGTCTCGCAGGATACTTCGCTGCTACATCGCTCGGTTCGGGATAACATTCTCTATGGTCACCCCGATGCCAGCGATGAGCAGATGATTACCGCCGCTCGCCAGGCGGAAGCCCATGAATTTATCCAAGAGCTAACCGACCTGCAAGGACGCCAAGGCTATGATGCGCAGGTGGGAGAGCGGGGCGTTAAATTGTCTGGCGGTCAGCGACAGCGCATTGCCATTGCCCGCGTTTTACTGAAAAATGCCTCGATACTGATTTTGGATGAGGCTACCTCGGCACTGGATTCGGAAGTTGAGGCCGCCATTCAGCACAGTCTTACCAAGCTGATGGACGGCAAAACTGTGATCGCCATCGCTCACCGATTGTCGACCATCGCCGCAATGGATCGTCTGATCGTGCTGGATGAAGGTAGGATCGTTGAGCAGGGTACTCACCAGGAGTTAGTGGCCAATGGCGGCATCTATGCTCAGTTGTGGGCACACCAGTCTGGCGGTTTCATTGGCACCGAGCCCTAAAGGGTGTGGTTTTGTTGCATATAGGCTTAAAATACACTTATTGAGACTGTTTTATTTCGAATTAATAGCTCCTTTTTCATTCCTACATCTATCGTCATTCTGCGACTTGATCGCAGAATCCAGGTTGTCGGAAGATGGGTCCTGCGGTCGAGCCGCAGGATGACGAAGGGGGCGTTATCCTGATTAACCACTTAAGATGAGAGCGTAGTAATGGCAAAAGACTCAAAGATCGAAAAACTGGCAAAAAAGGCGATCAAACTCGCGAAGGAAAACAAGCCGTCTAAAGACACCAAAGACGTTATTATTAAAGAGCTTAATTCGCGCCTGAAAAGCACTCGAAAAGAGATGCAAAAGCAGGTTGATGAATTGACGTCACAACTGAAAAGCCTGAAATCAGATATTCAGAAGCCCACCGCTAAACTAATCAAAAAGCTTGAAAAGAAATACCATAAGCAGATCGTAACCATGCAGGACGAGTTCGATGACCGTATGGCTCAGGTTCTCGAGCTACAAGAGAAGGTTGTTAGGCATCTGCCCGCCGATATCGCTGAAAAGCTTGGCTTGAAAGAGGCTCCTGCAAAGGCTCCAACAAAAGCAGCAACAAAAACTGCTCCGGCCAAGAAAGTCGTTACTAAAAAAGCCGCCGCGCCTAAACAGGCTCCTAAGCCAGCCCCGAAGAAAGCGCCAGCCAAGCCTAAGGCAAAAGCGACGCCAAAAGCACCTACCATTGCTTCGGTAAACGGTATCGGGCCGGTACTTCAAAAGAAACTGGCTGAAGCAGGCATTACCACCCTGGAACAGTTGGCAGATCCTAGCCCAGAGCAAGCTTCAGCGCTCGAAGCGTTTAAGGGCAACAGAGGCTTTGATAGCTGGCAGGCACAGGCCAAGTCGTTGCTATAGGAATAACCGTGCCTCCTCTCTCGCTACCTTTTGTGAAATACGATATAGGGGGAGAGGAATTTATAAATATACTTCGGTATGTTAGGATGGCCTCGGCTAGCATATTCAGAAGCCACCTTATTTTTGAGTTTCTGAAGAAAAATGCAATGGTATTTACAATTGTTTAAATGGATTTAAACAATATTGAATGGTTAGAAATTAGCCTGTTTCAATTCATTATCAAGGATGAAATGTATGTCTTACTGCTCTTCAGATAACGGACTATTCGGGAAATATATTGACGATAATATGTCGTCTTTAGAGTTACCGATGCCGTCAACACTATTCGAAACCATTGGATCCATGACCGCAATTGCTTCAGCTATTGCGGAAGTTATAGAGATAAATGGGACTTCAATTAGCCTTTTCCAAGCACTGAAAAAGATAAACACAGCAAAAAAAGCACTTTCTGTATCAGCTGGAATTACTGCCTCTTATTATGTTGGTGCATTGATCGGCTCAATGGCCGTTGCGACTGGGAGGTGCCTATCCAATGGCGCAACTATTGCTGACGCATTGTGGACGGCGCGTGAAATGGGAATATTTGGTTCATGGCTTGAGACTGAATATGTTAAAAACCCGCAATTACTAAAAAGTAC
>JBFKTM010000414.1:0-3757 GCA_041636295.1 Oleiphilaceae bacterium | reverse complement strand
GCCGGAGAGCTCGGTCACCCGGTTCGTGAGGAGGAGGAAGCCGAAGCCGGCCAGGAGGAGGCCGCTGGCGACGTTGATCGGCACGAGCCGGCGCTTCAGCCAATCGAACAGGCGCAGCTTGGTGGGTATCGCCAGTGCGGCTCCCAGAGGGCAGATGTAACGGCAGTAGACCTTGCGAGTAAAGATAGAGATAAATAGCAACGTTACCGCGTAGGTGACAAACCACCACTCACGTTGGAAGGCGAGCAGTATCGCCGTCTTAAACGGCTCCACTTCTGCGTAGCGCTCGGCGGTCGCCATGGATTCCAGTGAGATACCAAATAAAGCCAACAGAATAATGTACTTCACTGCCCACAACCGCTCATGGATGGCGAAAGGCACTTCAAACTGTTTGATTTTTAACTTGCGAGCCAATTCATTGATAAGCTCTTGCAGCGCCCCAAAAGGACACAGCCAGCCACAGAATATGCCACGACCCCAAAGTAGAATCGTTGCCGCTGTGAAGCCCCAAAGGATAAAAATAACCGGGTCCATCAGGAATAACTCCCAACGGAAGTCACCCATAACGGCGTGGGTAAAGGTAAACACGTTTACTACGGAGAGTTGCCCCAATGCGTACCAGCCAATAAATAGTACCGTGTAGATCAGGAACCCTCTACGGATATTATGTAGCAGACGCGGGTAGCGAACTAACCAGTCCTGCATAAAGATAATACCGCTCAAGAGTACCAGGCTGATGATTAAAACCGTGACGGAGAATGTTTTCTGTTGCCAGATAGTTACCCAAATGGGCAGATCTTCTTCGGCTTCAACGACTGGCTGTACGGGGCGATCAATATAGGCTTCAGGTGTTTGATAGCCACCGGTGAAGCTGACAAACACGCTGCTTAACGGCCCAGTTTGTCGACGTACAAGCAGTTCAATATCCCAAGTTGTGCCGGGATCGAATTCAAATTGAGGACGGATGATGAATATATCCATCTCTTTGAAATCAGGGGTGTTAGCGGTGTAAATGTCGGTGAGACGGTGGTGGTCTACATCTCTGAAATTTATGGTGTCATCACCCTGGTTGAGCTGTATGCGATCAAAAATGCCGCCTCGAACATAACCATTTCCTTTGAATGAGTATGGGCCAGTGCCCATGACGGCAATAGCATGTTCACCGTCTTTGAGCTCACCCATTAACCAATTGTATTCACTTTCACCCAATAGGTTTTTACCCACCGTAGGGGTGTTGAGGTAGGTGTAGTACATATCGATGAAGGTATCTTGCTTCTCTTCAGGAAGCGCTTCATCAATACCTTCGCCCTCAGTACCGGTGAAAGTATCATCAACCTTATTGCGATCCAGAAACAGGCGCCGAATCGAGCCATCTCCAGTAAGCGTGATCCAGTCGGCCTCGTTAAATACGTCCTGCTTTACCGTGGCAGGCAAGATAGTACCACCGGTTGTTGCCTCTATAAGGCCCAGCTTCTCAGCCACTTTGTGGGCAGATTTCATAATGGTGTCATTGACCACGATAACCGTTACCGTAGCCCCTGTAACGGCATCAACCGTGAGTGCTTTTGGGTCGGTGCTGAAACCAACCCGGATTTTATCGGTAATGCTTTTACCAATGTATTGTGCGGCGAAATCCCACAGTACTTGTGCAGGAATACCGACCAGCAGAATGGGTTCGTGATGCTCAAGTACCCACGAGTTTTTAAATGTTCCGTTAGTATCAAAAGAGACCAACACGTTGACGGGTTTACCGGAATAAGCGGGAATGCTGACCTGATCATCGGTTTCGAAGGCGTAGCCGAGTACGGTATCGCCTTTAAGCACCGGCCATATACCGACTTCGGCGTCGAACTCTCCGAGACTATCTGCACCTTCAAACTGCTGTAGAACGCGTTCTTGCAGATCGGGGCTGAGGGTTTTATTGGCGGCTTCAGCGGTCAGGCTATCTGACAAATAGACCAATGCGGCAAAGGCCACAAAAAACAGGCTATGCATCAGTTTGTTCATGATAACTCCGAAAAAAAGGTGTGACAGAATGTCGCATGCTGGGGACAACTATACGCGCCTCAAAAAATCACCCAATTGACACATGTCAACTAGGCCGTATTGTTGGTTATTAACTAATACTAATTGGTGATAACCGGCGAAAGCTGTTTAAGTTGAGTTGAGCTATATCGCTCTGGAGGTATTTTAAATTCTGAAAAACAGACAAAAAAAGAGCACGCGGTGACGTGCTCTTTTAGATGAGACCGAGGATCTCGACAGTGGTGACGTAGAATTAAGCGTCTTTGCCGTTCTCGCCATTGTAGGCGGCAATCGCACCAACGATGGCACGACGCGCTGCGTCAGCGTTTTCCCAGCCTTGCACTTTAACCCACTTGCCATTCTCAAGATCTTTATAGTTCTCAAAGAAGTGCTTGATCTGCTCACGAAGTAACTCAGGCAGGTCGGTAATCTCTTGTACGTGATCGTACATTCGAGTGATTTTTTCGTGTGGAACCGCAACGAGCTTGGCATCTTCACCGGCTTCGTCTTCCATGTTCAGTACGCCAACAGGACGGCAGCGAATAACAGAGCCTGGAGCCACTGGATAAGGTGTAACGACCAGCACATCTAAGGCATCGCCGTCATCCGCCAGTGTGTGTGGGATGAAGCCATAGTTGGCAGGGTAGAACATCGGGGTTGCCATAAAACGGTCTACCAAAACGGCACCCATATCTTTGTCAATTTCGTACTTGATTGGGCTGCTGTTTGCAGGAATTTCAATAGCAACATAGATATCGTCTGGTGCGTTTTTGCCTGCTGGGATGTTGTCGAAGTTCATGGAAGTACCTTTGTCCGTGATTCCTGAATAATAAAGGCGCGAATTATAGTCTTTCCTGCCCATCAAACCAACTGTTGCTTGATAGCAATAAGTCTTAAAAAAGTTTTTTAGTTAACAGATCACAGATATTAGACTTAAAACAGTGGATCTCACCCTCAGTAGTAATAACGACAGTCTACAGTCACCTGTTTCTGTGGTTTTACTCCATATCCAGCTTCTTTAGCCGATACCTTAAGGCTCTGAACGTGATGCCCAGTTTTTTAGCCGCTGCCGTTTTATTCCATCGTGTCTCTTCCAGGGCTTGCTCAATGGTTTTTCGTTCAATACTTTCTAGGTAATCTTCAAGGGATACCGCTGCATCTCTAGGTTCTGTTGATTCGGAAAGCGCTTTGCTCTCTAACGGTTTGTTGTCGGTCCGAAGTTGCAGATCGGTCACATCGATAATATCGTCTTCACAGAGTGTGAAGGCTCGTTCGATGATGTTTTCAAGTTCTCGCACGTTACCTGGAAAGGCGTAATCCTTAAGACAGTTCATTGCTTCTTGGCTGATTTGAGCATTATCAACTCCGCACTCTTCGGCGATTCGTTGCAAGATGTGGTTGGCCAGAAGGGGGATGTCGCTCCTACGTTCTCGCAATTTTGGCACGTCCAGCTCAATGACATTGATGCGATAAAACAAGTCTTGTCTAAAATCTCCAGCTTCCACCAGATCGGCAAGGTTCTTATGGGTGGCACTCAGGATTCTGACATCGACGGGAATCTCTTTCTGTTCACCTACTGGGCGGACTGCTTTTTCCTGTATGGCTCTGAGTAGTTTAACTTGCATGGCAATGGGGAGATCGGCAACTTCATCCAAAAACAGCGTACCGCCATTTGCAGCCTGAAAAAGCCCTACTTTGTTGTCGATCGCGCCACTGAAGCTACCTTTTTTAT
>JBFKTM010000413.1:0-3768 GCA_041636295.1 Oleiphilaceae bacterium | reverse complement strand
TAAGAACAGACGCGACTGGGTTGGATAAATTGCCAAGCCATGATTCGCCTTTTCCTGCATAGATTACTGTA
Organism: Oleiphilaceae bacterium; assembly: GCA_041636295.1. GTDB lineage: Bacteria > Pseudomonadota > Gammaproteobacteria > Pseudomonadales > Oleiphilaceae > Alkalimarinus. Next base: position 3,697 of record JBFKTM010000413.1, on the reverse strand, counting down.
TTCTTATCAGGGCGGTTGGCGGCTTCAGTGGTTGTAACTGCGTAAAATCTGGCATTGGGAAGTAGTGAAATGACTTCCTGTTGACTCCCCATTCCATTCTGAAATAGCACAATTAGAGAGTCGGGTCTTAACCGGTGTTTGATTTGGTCAATAGCAGACCGGGTGTCATAGCTTTTGGTAAACACCAATAGGGTCTGAATGGATGTTTGACTTGTTGCTGCAGTTTCGCAAGGGAGGGTGATAGTGGTGCGATTATTCTGTTCAACAAACTCAAAGCTGTATGAGTTGTTGTATCGCTGCTGTTTTAACAATAATACAACATTGTTGTTTAGTGAGAGCTTACTTGCCCATAAGCTACCAAGGGCTCCCGCTCCAAGGATATGAATAGGTGTATTGCTTTGCATGGTGTCGTCCTGGATCAGGGCTGAAGCAAAACGCATCAAGTTAAGCTGTATCAAACAGGCCAGCTCATAAATGGGGTTAAGATCTCCCCATTTATGAGAATGAGCTTAGACTTGGCTTAGATTGCTTTGATCTTTTCCAGTTGCTCGTTGAGCTTGTCAAAGCTGGCTTGTACTTCAGCTAGTTTTGCTTTTTCTTTCTCAACGACATCGGCAGGTGCTTTGCTAACAAACTTTTCATTTGAAAGCTTTCCTTGTAGGCGATGGCACTCTTTTGATACTTTTTCGACTTCTTTACTCAATCGAGCAATTTCCGCGTCTTTATCAATCAGGCCAGCCATGGGGACGAGTACTTCCATGTCGCCGACTAACTGTGTTGCCGCCATTGGGGCTTCGTCGCTACCTAGCCATGTAATTGACTCCAGTTTGGCCAGTGATTTTAAAAAGGTCTCGTTCTGACCGAGTCGACGCTGATCTTCGGCGCTGCCATCTTTAAGCATTAACGGGATCGGTTTAGCAGGAGAGATGTTCATCTCGCCGCGTATATTTCGAACCCCAACGATAACGCCTTTAAGCCATTCGATATCACCGTCTGCCGCATGGTCGATCTTGTTTTCATCGGCAATAGGGTAGGCCTGGGTCATGATCGTTTCGCCAGACTTGCCTGCTAACGGCGCAACACGTTGCCAGATCTCTTCAGTGATATAAGGCATCATGGGGTGGGCAAGGCGTAATATGGTCTCAAGCACTCTGACTAGTGTACGACGAGTGCCACGCAAGGTTTCTGCACTGGCATTGTCGTCCCAAAGTACTGGCTTGGACAATTCCAGATACCAATCGCAGTATTCATTTTTGACAAAGTCATACAAAGCTTGTGCGGCTAAATCCAGGCGGAAGGTGTCGATGGCCTTGGCCACTTGAAGTTCAGTTTGTTGCAGTCGAGAGACAATCCAGCGATCTGCCAAACTTAACTGATAGTCGCCACCCTGTTGACCACAATCCTGATTCTCTGTGTTCATCAGTACGTAGCGGGCGGCGTTCCAGATTTTGTTGCAGAAGTTACGATATCCTTCAACTCGCCCCATATCAAACTTAATGTCGCGACCTGTAGATGCCAGCGAGCAGAACGTAAAGCGTAGCGCATCGGTGCCGTAAGCTGCAATACCCTCTGGAAACTCGTCTTTCGTCTGCTTGCCAATTTTCTTGGCCATCTGTGGTTGCATCATGCCTGTTGTACGCTTTTCTAACAGTGTATCAAGGTCAATGCCGTCAATAATATCCAGAGGGTCGAGAACGTTACCTTTGGATTTTGACATTTTCTGACCCTGGGCATCACGCACCAGGCCATGAACATACACCGTTTTAAAGGGAACTTGCGGCTTGCCATTTTCATCTTTGATGAAGTGCATCGTCATCATGATCATTCTGGCAACCCAGAAGAAAATAATGTCAAAGCCGGTAACCAGCACATCGGTGGAGTGAAAGGTTTTCAGTTCGTTGGTTTGCTCAGGCCAGCCAAGTGTTGAAAATGTCCAGAGCGCTGAGCTGAACCAGGTGTCCAATACGTCGTCATCCTGACGGATATCGGCATCTGCATCAAGATTGTATTTGCTGCGAACTTCATCTTCTGTGCGGCCCACATAGACGTTGCCGTTTTGGTCATACCATGCAGGAATGCGGTGGCCCCACCATAATTGGCGAGAGATGCACCAGTCCTGAATATCTCGCATCCAGGAGAAATACATATTTTCGTACTGTTTAGGGACGAACTGTATGTCACCGTCTTCAACGGCTCTAATAGCCTCTTTCGCGAGCGGCGCAGTTTTTACATACCACTGATCGGTGAGCCAAGGCTCAATGACCACACCTGAGCGGTCACCACGGGGTACCTTTAATGAGTGGGGTTCGATTTTATCGAGCAAGCCCAACTCATCCAGAGCGTTGACGATCTTTTTACGGGCTTCAAAGCGTTCGAGACCCGCATAAGCTTCGGGGGCTTTTTCACCATGCTGGGTTTCATAGCCTTCGAAGGTGAGAACGGTGAACTCAGGCAATATTTGGGCGTCACGATCCAGCACGTTGATCAGTGACAGGTTGTGACGCTTGCCGACTTCATAGTCGTTGAAATCGTGGGCCGGGGTTATTTTTACACAACCGGTTCCAAACTCTTTGTCTACATAATCATCGGCAATAATGGGGATCAGTCGGTTGGTGATCGGCAGGCGTATGTTTTTGCCAACCAGTGCAGCATAACGCTCATCGTCGGGATGAACCGCAACCGCGGTATCGCCCAGCATGGTTTCCGGGCGCGTAGTAGCAACCACCAAATGGCCTGAGCCATCTTCTAGTGGATATCGGAAGTGCCACATCGAGCCGCTCTCTTCTTCCGATAGCACTTCGAGATCAGAGATGGCGGTATGTAGTTTAGGGTCCCAGTTAACCAACCGTTTGCCACGGTAGATGAGCCCTTCATCATAAAGCTGAACAAACACCTCTTGAACCGCATTGGAAAGCCCTGGGTCCATGGTGAATCGTTCGCGGCTCCAATCAACAGAGGAACCAAGGCGGCGTATCTGGCGGGTAATTGTTCCGCCAGACTGCTCTTTCCACTCCCACACTTTATCTAAAAATTTCTCTCGCCCTAAATCGTGTCGCGTGACACCTTCTGCAGCTAGCTGACGTTCAACAACCATCTGGGTGGCGATGCCAGCATGGTCGGTACCGGGTTGCCAAAGCGTATTGTGGCCCTTCATTCGGTGATAGCGAATAAGTGTGTCCATCACGGTATTGTTGAACCCGTGACCCATATGAAGGCTGCCCGTAACGTTTGGAGGGGGAATCATAATGCTGTATGAATCGCCTTCACCGGATGGTTTAAAGTAACCGGCCTGTTCCCACGTGTTGTACCAGTTTTGTTCTATTTCGCTTGGCTGGTAGGTTTTTTCCATAGTATCGTCTGCAAAGGTGTTAATGAGTTACGAAGAGTGGAGTTCCCCAATTGGGGAAAAATCCGACCATTATACATGCCTCAAAGAGTAACGGATAGCGTTTGGCGCGGCTCAGTTGGATGAATTTTTACGCCATCTCAGCCCTACGCCAAGGGAGAGGGAATTTAACTGTCAGTTGGGTTGTGTTCCAGGTAGAGCGACAGCTCTGTACGAATTTGCTCTTCAATAATAGGCTTAAGGTGGTTAATGACTTTCTCGGCAATAGCAGCAACAACGGGGTCATCTGGGTGATCGGGCTTCTTTAGCTCGTCGCCCGAGCTAGCTAGCTGGCTATAGCGTCGCTCTTGT
>JBFKTM010000412.1:0-3780 GCA_041636295.1 Oleiphilaceae bacterium | reverse complement strand
GACCTTTTGGCCAACGCCTTGTGCTCTTTTTTTGATAGCGCGGTGGTTGCCGGGAATGGCGCGGGCTCCTGATCTAACATCCAGCCAATCTCCTCGTCGCCGGCTCTCATTTCCATCCACTCCTCTTCCTGCAATAACTCCATGGCATTGGGGAAGAGTCGGCCCTCCTCGATCTCCATCATGCGGTTGAGTTCATGGTGCAGTGTGGCGAAGAGGGCATCAACCTGATCGAACTCGCCACTATCCAGGGCTAACTGTACCTGTTTGATTTTGGCTCGGTTATCGTCATGAAAGGCCCACATATTTTTACTGGGCGAGTCCCAGCCATGCTTTTCCAGGTAGGGAAATAGTTGGTTCTCTTTTCGGGCGTAGTGTTTTTCAATGGTGGAGATTTGTTGAAATAACGCGGTAAATTCTGCGGGTGCCAATTGCGGTGACACACGAGAAATTTTAGATAGCAGGTTGCGCAGTAACAGGTTCTCTTCCAGATAGACCCGTACCGGGTGCCCCTGAACGTACTTATTGAGTTCAGTGGCGGTTATTTTTGCTTCGACCACATCTTCATAGAATCTTAGTATGGCGTCATTACGTTGAAAGGTGACGCCTTCACTGCTCAGTTGGCGAAAGACTTTGGATACTTCACCTTGACTGATGCTCTGGCAGTGGGCGTCAAATTGCGTGATCAACATCTGCGGATCGTTGCCCTGGCTCATCTGCCGGATAATTTCAGTCAGGAGTTCGTTGTGTGATTCAGTTAAAAATTCGCTCAAAACAGGCCTCTAACGCGCATCGGTCACCCTGGGCAAGTTATGTTGCGACAGGAGTGAGACTATAAGGTAACGTGATTGGCGCGAATCATGACAAATGGAGCGAAAGCGTCACATGACTTTGGTCAGTTTAGCCGGTTGCGGTTGGTCTCTTATTCGCTTTGATTATTGATACTGGTTGAAAATGGCTTGCAGTTTGCCGCTCTGTTTAAACGCTACAATGGCCGCATCAAATGCCGGCAGTAGCGAACCATAGGAAGATTGTTTGCCGATACACAGATGAAAGGGTGAGGTCATCAGGGGCTCGCCGATTGGTATGATCTGACCTTTGTAACCGACCCGCCTGATATTAAACAGGGCCACTTTGGATGCCCCAACATGAAAAAACCGCCTGAGGTCAGGCGGTTTTTATCAGGGTTAAGGTAACCGGTGGTTAGGCGCTAGGCTCCTGAATCAGGATTACACTCCAGATTTCTCCTTTAGTACTATCCAGCGTTGACCACTCGTCGCTCTCATAGAAGGCCTTGACTGAGAACTCGTTGGTAGCAGATTCTATCAGGGCAAAGACAACCTTGTCGGTGATGGCTCCCTCTTCTGTGGCGATCAATGAAATCTGGCCACTGCTGTTGATGGTCCAGTCGAAGGTGAAACTTTCATAAATTCCGGCGTCGTTTTTCTCATGAACCATGCCGGTGCCGTTTGCCAGGAACTCAATGGACTCGGTTGGCTCGTCAGAGAAGGTGAACTTTTTGTCAGCGATGTCGTTTGCAGTGAAGTCTCGAGTTGTCGAAACCGCTTGCTTACACTCCGCTACCACCTGCTGATAGGCTGACAAGGTTGAGAACGATGCAGGCTGATCAGTGCTGTCATTCCAACCGGAGTCACCCGTTACACAGCGGTTCAGTACGGTCTGTAACTCTTCAGGGCCAGTGTGTCCGCCATTTGGATTAGACTCCTCTTCCTCTGGTTGGGTACTTACACTGGTGACCAGGTCGTTAAACTGTGTACCACGGAATGCTTCAACAATGTTATCACGAGCCGCTTGGTTGAAGACGATTTCGCCACCTTCAGTGGAGCCCGCTGGGGTGAAGTTACCGCGACGTACGTAACCCTGATACTCGGTGAAGAGTACAAAACGCTCATCATAACCACGATCATTGTAGTTCAGGATGCTAACAGGCAGCTCTAGGATATAGAGGCTTACATTATTAACGGTTTTGCTGCTCCAGGTGTCTGTGGCGATCAATTTAGTAGTGGCTTGGCCGGTATTACTCCACTCAGACTTATAGTAGTTCACGGTGCCGTCCGCTAACATTTCGGCATAGACCGAGGCGTTGTCAAACCAGGCAACTTGAGGCCCCTTAATCTGTGCTGGATTGGTCGCATTGGACGCACTGTTTGAGATCAGGTCAGCGAGGCGAGCTACGGGGCCATCGGTCTCCCACTTGCCATCACCCGTGCTGGCCCATACCCAGTTACACATGCCGCCCACTTTATCGGCGTCTTTACAGCCATCCCAGTCCCACATCTCGTACATATCGTTAATGGCGGTAAATCTTAACTTGAAGCCGGTGGCCCCTTCACCAAAGGTCGCCGTTGGATCAACTACCTGTGACCAGCCGAATGCATGGTTTGCCTGTTCCAAGGTTGTCGCGATATTCAAGCCGCTCATGTTGAACTGCGATGCTTCCAGTTTTTCGGCATAAGAGGGAACCTGAGCATTCACTATGCTGATAGTGCCATCTGCGTTAGCGGTAATTTTTTCCGTTTCGGGGACTTTAACCCAGCCATTGGCGGTTAACAGGTAGTCACCATCGTCATCACTGTTTGATTCGAGAGCGAAGTTGCCACTTTGTGGGTTGTAGGAATACTCCGTTTCAGTGGTCTCACCGGTTTCAGGGTTATACGAGAACGTACCATACCCCAGCCAGAGTCCATCACCGTGATGATCCGCTTCAAACCAATTGATGCCGACCGTAGATACCAGCTCCAGCAAGTTGGCGGCACTGGCGGCTTTGGCAGCCTCACGTGCGGCAATCTGATCTTCAACCGTGTTGGTATCAACATCGGTTTTGGCCTTGATATCATCGCTACCGGCCAGGGTATCGGGGTTGAAGTCATCGCCGGCTGCGTCAACTTGGGTATTGATAGTGTCCAAGGACTCGAGTACCTGGGCGACTACCAGATCCATGATCTGATCGAAGGTGATATCGAGATTACTCTGTTTAATAGCGCTATCAACGGCATCAATATTATCTTTCAAAACACGGGCGGTTACCTGAGCGACCTTATGCAGACGTTCAAACTCGGCTTTCTCTTCTTCGGTCGCTGTGCCACTGTCCTGTTTACCGGCCACATAGTCCGCTTTCAGGTCGGCACTGGTGCCAAGTTTAGTCTTGATGGCCGCTTCCGCATCGGCTACGGCGAAGTCTTCGTTATCTTTGTTGGCCTCAATCTCTTGCTGAACCATGGTGGTTAGCGGGCTAACAAACTTGTATCCGGCGGGTGCCGTCATCTTGTAGGCTTTATCAATGGCTACGCCAGGGTTATCTTCATCGATGGTTTCATTGGCCACGACTTCAACCAGCAGTGGGTTGTTATCTATTTGTGCTTGTGTCACACCGTCTAAAGCGAATGCCCCACCGGCAGTTGATATGGTTGAAGGTTCACCTTCATCACAGACTTTGTTGTTGTTAAGGTCAAGACAAACCCGTGCGCCAACCAGATAACCATCGGCAACATTACCTGTCAGTGATGCGGTTGTATCACCTCCGGTTCCCGTCGTACCGGTGGTTGCAGTTCCGGAGCTTGAACCACCGCCACAGGCGGCCAATGTTAATGCAATGCTAGATGCGAGAAGTGAGCGTTTGAAGTTTTTGGTTTGAGTAGATGTCATCTATCGATTCCCCTGGTGTAGTGGCGTGAAGTTCGCCTTCTGTTCTGTTGGTTTAAAACGATGGGATGATTGTTCGATAAATAGTCAATGTTGTCTGTTGTACTCGCGTGCAGGAAT
>JBFKTM010000411.1:0-3790 GCA_041636295.1 Oleiphilaceae bacterium | reverse complement strand
GCAGCAGAGGCATAGAAGTCGGCCCTGAGAATCATCGGAATTTCACGCACCAGCAAGTCACGGATCAGGCCGCCGCCCGTCGCGGTCATGGCACTAATCATTAAAACACCAACCCAGCCCAAATTATGGTCAATCGCCTTGGCGGCACCGATCGCAGCAAATACACCGAGCCCAATGGCATCGGCTATTCGCACCCACTCAAAATGTTTTTCGACGCGATTGGCAAAAAAGAACGCCACCAGACCACCGCACAAGCAGGTCAGTAAATAGGTCTCATTGGTGAATGCGGCGGGTGGGTTAACCCCGAGCAATACATCTCGCATAATACCGCCCCCAACGCCGGTCGCCACGGCCAAAACCATTATTCCCAGGATATCGAGCCGATATTTAGCCGCGTCAAAACCTCCCGACAGGGCAAAGACAAACACACCAAACAAGTCTAAGACTATCAACCAATCCATTAGAGACCTTTGTAAGAATCAACCGGTTTACACACCAACCATGCAGCGCAACTTACACGCAGCTCAGATGACAGGAATACGACGTAAAAGAGGCGGCAATATTACCAGCTCCGGTCACGTAATACTGATATTAATGACCTTGCTGACGCAGAAAAAACCGAGGGAGGCTAGTCTGCAGGAATCATAAATGGCTCGCCCACCGCTCTTCGCGTTCCAGGCCGATCAATAGGTGTGACCCGCTGACTTTCACGCAGAGCAGGGTCCAACAAGCTTTGAAAACGTTCAATATCATGACAATCCGGGTTCAGCCAGTCATCAATCAACGGCTGATCGCTGCAAGGGAGCATCAACGGCATCGATTTCGGATGAATATCTTTCAGTTTTGGATGGGGGGGCAGGGTTATAACGGACGCGGAATAGATCAACGTGCCGGATTCACGGTCTAACCACTCATTATAAATGCCTCCAAACCCGATGGCTCCAGCAACCGGCTGCAACTGGAAATAGCTCTTTTTATCTCCTAGCCCCTCAACAAACCCTGAAGCGGGAATAATACAGCGACGCTGCCGGTAGGGTGCATAGGCCGCCGATCGAGGAATATTCAATTTATCGTAGCGTGAATTAAACGATGCATACCGGTAATTGGGTTTCAGTGTATGGTTATCTAACAGCAGCCACCAAGTGGCATCACAGACGATCCGCTGTTGTCCCGCCTGTCGAACAATGGAGAGCTGACCTCCGGGTGCGATATCATTTGAAAAGATCATACCCGCAGTTGAGAGTCCCAATTCAGCCATTAACGCAGCAAGAAACGGGTCATCCGTTACATTGAGACGGCCACACATAACGCTATACCTCTCAGGTTATTCTCAGTTTGGGCCTGCATTGCGTCGGTAGCCCATGTCTTTCCGCGAGTTATTATGCACTAGTATCATCAGCAGAAGGTACCAGGCGGTGTATTTCGTCTTCAATGTGATTGGCGACCGCCACAACCTGGCTCGCGTCGCACTTCTGACCATTCCGTTTGGTAACCCTAAAGGTTTTATTAAGCGTGCAATGGTAATCCGCCGTAACCTGGTGCTGTTGCAGGCACTGTTTCACACAGCTCAGAGGGCAACCATCCAGGCCGATAATCGGACGCCCCGATTTCGCAACTTTAACCAACGCGGGTACGTTGCCACCAACACCGGCAATGCAGGACATTTCCGCCACGCCACGCCGGTCCAGTTCAATCGCCACATCATTGGCAAGCTGCGCCACATTAGAACAACCAGAGCAGGAATATACCAGGGGCTTGTGTTTAATGGTTGCCATTCTCTACTCTCAGATAATTAATGAAACTGCGTACTATAAATTTTTAAACTAGGGTGCCACTTAGCTTATATCAAGACGTTAACCGCCTCTTCATCAACTAGAGCATAATCCGCCTACAAACATGATGTAAAAAACACAGGAACGCGGAACGCCGCCCTTTCAGCACGAATTGGTGCAGCCCCACTATATATTAATCGCACTTTTGCCACCTCTAGGCTAAAGTTGAATACCATACTAATGGTGAAACGAATAGAGTGCGCCAGTGTCCCTTATTAGGTCTTGATTAACCCCCTCGGAGTTCCCCTTTGTTAACCACACTCGTTAATGACTACCTGAAACTAGTCTTTATTATGACGCCGTTTTTTGTACTCTCTTCCTTTATCACCATGACCAGCGATATGAGCCGGAAGGAGAAAAAAAGTACCGCTATTAAGGTCACCATTTCGGTGCTGATCAGCTGTTTTTCGATGTTTTTCTTTGGCAAATATATTTTTGAGCTGTTTGGCATCACTCTGGATGCCTTTCGCATTGGCGCGGGCTCTATTTTGTTTTTAAGCGCAATATCTCTCATTAACGGTAGCCGTCGCATTAATCCACAAGACCTCGAAAATGATATTGCCGTGGTGCCATTGGCCATTCCTATTACCGTGGGGCCCGGCGTCATTGGTGTTTTGATGGTGATGGGTGCCGAGCCTCGCAACACCGTACAGTTATTGGAATTTTCCGCTGCGCTCACCGGCGCAACCTTGACCATTGGCGCAATATTGCTCTCATCCAGCTGGTTACAGCAATTTATCAGTGAACGAGCCCTTGCCGTCATGCAGAAGATTACCGGACTATTCGTCTCGGCTATTGCTGCACAGATTGTATTTACTGGCGTACAGGGATTTTTTAGATAGGTGAATTTAAAATAACCGAATACTCCAGTTGCTCGAATTATCCATAATTTTCACTATGCTTAAGGTTATAGCTAACTGTTTACAATGGAGAAAATAACTGTGGACCAAGATGTTAATCGGCTAATCATGCGGTTCGAGCAACTGCTTCGAGAAGTGAATCGGGAGATTATCAACCCGCAAATCGAAGAGTTGTCCATCGAGCAGCTCCGCCCTATCGCAGAACTGGTGGCTCGCAGCCGGGCCAGTTACTTGAAACAGCTTTACGATCTTTCGAAAAAGTACAACGGCACCACTGAGTTCCCCACCGAAGCTGAGCTGAAAGAACTCAAGGTATCCAGGGAGCGCTTTATCGACCTGACCGATGGGGCAAAGTCGATTGAAATATCAATACAGCGAGGTTACCTCGACCTTAAAAAATCGTAGCCAATGATCCACTCATTTCTGATGACAATAGTCAGTTCAGCTATTTGCCCCCAATGCGATGACTTCCTTTCCTGTCAGTGCGAGTAACGCAATTACTGGCTACACTGGATACTAGCTGTGTAGCTTTCAACACCCGATTCGCCGATCAATCACCTGACATGGAAACCCTGGGTTATGTTTGTCGAATACTTCCCCCTTGCCTCGGGCCTGATAGGGCTGCTGTGTACCGCCCTCATCTACCGAATGGTCTGCCGTCACCCTGTCGGTGAAGGTAAAGCCAAAGAGATTGCTGACGCCATTCGCCTCGGCTCTCAAGTATTTATCCGGCAGGAGTACACAGTACTGAGTGTTTTCGTCTTAATCGTTTTCTTTATTCTCGGTTCACTCATCGACTGGTCTACCGCCCTGGCGTTTCTTGCAGGTTCCGTCTGCTCCGGAATAACCGGTATCATCGGCATGCACACCGCCACTCAGGCCAATATTCGAACCGTAGTGGCCGCCCATCACAAGGGGGCTTCGGAAGCGTTTACGATTGCCTTGTTTGGTGGTTCGGTGATGGGGCTGTTGGTGGCCAGTATCGGTATTATGGGAATCGGTGGCATCTTCTGGCTATTAGTGGATGACCCAGAGACATTACGGGCACTGAGTGGCTTTGGTATGGGTGCATCGATGGTGGCGTTATTTGCCCGTGTC
>JBFKTM010000410.1:0-3803 GCA_041636295.1 Oleiphilaceae bacterium | reverse complement strand
TGACAACAAACCAAACGCCTGTTACTGCCGCCCTTCTGGAAAGAGCCCACGATCATATGCCGCTAGGCGTTGCAGATAGCTATCGTTACTGGGGTGAGCAAGACACCGTGTTTGTTAAAAGCATGCAAGGCTGCACTATTACCGATAGTGATGACAAACAGTTTGTTGATTTCCGATTAGCCTACGGTCCAATCATTCTAGGCTACCGGGATAACCGCGTTGATCAGGAAGTGATTCGCTGTATTACCGAAACCGGCACCATTTCCGGTTTCAGCACGGCCCTCGACGCGGAGGTCGTCAGCCTGATTAAAGCGCTATGCCCCAATATTGAGAAGATGCGTTTTGCCAACTCCGGCACCGAAGCGGTGATTGGTGCGGTACGTACGGCCCGCGGATTCACAGGCCGCAATAAGGTGGTCGTGGTTGAAGGTGGTTTCCATGGTCTTTATGACGAAATGATGTGGAAATCCGATGTCGATAACTGGGACAGTGAACAACAAGCGGCTCCTGAGATCATCCCGTTTGGTGTCGGCATTCCTGAAAGCAGTCGCGAGCACATTGAAATTGTGCCGTTGAATGACTTTGCAGCACTCAACGAAGTCTTTGAACGGGTTGGTGACGATATTGCGGCCATTGTGATTGAACCAATTATGGGCAACTGCGGAAGTATCGCTTCCACTCAAGAGTATATGCAGCTGTTACGAGACACCTGCGACCGCAACGGCTCCCTGCTCATTATGGATGAAGTTAAAACCGGTTTCCGGGTGGCCAAGGGGGGTGTGCAAGAACTTTACGGTATCAAGGCTGACCTCACCACCTACGCCAAAGCGATGGGGAACGGTTACCCCGTAGCTGCCTTTGGCGGGCGCGCCGAGGTGATGGACCGAATCAAATTTGGTACTGATGGCGTTACCCATGGTGGAACCTACACTGCCAACATGATCGCCCTGAGTGCCGCTAAAGCGACTCTGACAATATTGAAAGAGACCGATGCACTGGCCACCGTCAACAGAGTAGGTGCAGCCATTCAACAGGTGTTATCACGGGTATTCACCCGATTTGATATTGAACACAAATTTGCCGGTCCAGACGCTATGTTTGGCGTACACTTTGGTAAAGAGGTGCCACTGAATTATCGTGACTGGAAGAAGACCAACAGCGAACTATACACCGCGTTTGCCCATAACCTGATTAAAAACGGCGTTATGCTTGAGCCTGACTCCCGTGAACCTTGGTTCATCTGTGAAGCGCACCAGTCAGTGGATCTGGAGTGGCTGGAAACGGTCGCCAACCAAGCCATGCAAGACGCGTTGAACGGTTAATGAGCTCAGGTACTCAAATAAAATACGGGTACTAAAATAACACGGGTACTCAATTAACCAGGTGATTGTGTAGACATGAAATTCATCCATACCTCCGACTGGCATATTGGTCGACAGTTCCACAATGTATCCCTGCTGGAAGATCAGCGGCATGTGTTGTCCCAGATTGTTGACACAATAAAAGAAGAAGCGGTTGATGCTCTGGTCATTGCCGGCGACATCTATGACCGCTCTGTGCCTCCGGCAAGTGCGGTTGCCTTATTGGATGAAGTCTTACATCAAGTCTGTCATGAGTTAAACGTCCCCGTTATTTTAATATCCGGTAACCACGACAGTGCCGAACGCCTGCGTTTCGGTGCGCGTCAGTTGAAACAGGCCGGGCTGCATATCTTTGGTGATATTGCCCAACTCTCTGAGCCTGCCACCATTACCGGCAAATCAGGTGTGGCCGTTAATTTCTATGGTATACCCTACAATGACCCGGAACAGATTCGGCACCACTATGATGTACCGGTTACTAATCATGATGAAGCCCATACCTACCTGGTAGAGCAGATAAAAGCGTCAATGCAGACAGGCCAGCGCAGCGATGCCATCAATGTGCTGGTCAGTCACTGTTTTATTGATGGTGCAGAGGCTTCAGAATCAGAGAGGCCATTGTCCATTGGAGGGGCTGACCGGGTCTCCTACCAGCCGCTGGTTGATTTCAATTATGTGGCGCTGGGCCACCTGCATAATCCGCAATATCGAGGCGAACATCATATTCGCTACTCCGGCTCTATCCTGAAATACAGTTTCTCTGAACAACATCAGAAAAAAGGCATTACGCTGGTAGAGTTTGACTCAGCCGCTAAACCAACAATCACGCCGCTTCCGCTCAACCCCCTTCGCGATATGCGGGTGCTGGAAGGCGGTATTGATGAGTTGATTGAACAGGGTAAAACCGACCCGCATGCAGACGATTACCTAATGGTAAGACTGACCGATACTCACGCCATTCTGGATGCGATGGGCAAGCTACGAACGGTATACCCCAACGTACTACACCTGGAAAAACCCGGAATAATGGCGGTGGGCGAAAAGCAAACCATGAATCGTGACAAATTGAAGCGGAGCGAAATAGAGATGTTCCGGGACTTTTACAGTCAGGTATCCGGCAACCCCCTCAGTCCGGAGCAAGACAGTGCCCTGACCAGCATCATCACGAGTCTGCACACTGGGGAACATAAAGCATGAGGCCGAACAAACTTATCATTCAAGCATTTGGCCCCTTTTCGGAAACCGAACAGATCGACTTTGATCAGCTCGGCAACAATCCGCTATTTTTGATCAACGGCCCTACTGGCGCCGGTAAAAGCTCGATACTCGATGCGATCTGTTTTGCGCTGTATGGCCAGACCACCGGCAAAGAACGGGAAGCCACACAGATGCGTTGCGATCACGCCAAGGGTGACTTGCTCACTGAAATCACCCTGGAGTTTACGCTGGGCGAACAAACTTACCGTATTCGTCGCTCCCCCACTCAGGAAAGACCCAAGTCCAGAGGCGACGGCACAACCACCCACCAGACCGAAGCCCAGCTGTGGGAGATTAAGCCAGATAGTGAAGCACTGCTGGTGCCCAAAAAGGCACAGGAGGCCACCCGAATTATTGAAGAGCTGACCGGCCTCAACGTAGAACAGTTTCGTCAGGTGATGGTGCTACCCCAAGGCAAATTTCGCGAGTTCCTGATGGCCGACTCAAGCCAGCGGGAAAGCATCTTCAGTAAACTGTTTCAAACCCAAATCTACAAACGGCTTGAAGACGCCCTCAAAGATCGGGCATTAACCATTCGAAAAGATGTAGAGAAACTGCAAAACCAGATCAAAGGGATTCTGCAAGGGGCTGACTTACATACCGAGCAAGAGGTTATGGAGCAGTTGGCGGCACTTCTTCCCCAATTGGAAGTAGCAACAAGCCAAAAGCAGCAAGCAAGCGACGCACTGGCGAACGCAGAGAAAAGCCTTGAAGCCGGAACCCTGCTAGACAAGGCCTTTCGGGCCATGGCTGAAACCCAGCGCTCGCTGCAGCAGCTCAACGCCCAACAACCCGCCATTGACGCAAAAAAAACGGCGCTCTCCCGCGCACAAACCGCACAGAAGATCAGCCACCTGCGGGAGACCCTTGCCAAGGTGAGTCAGGCGGGCCAACAGCTTGAGCAAGAGATCACTGCATCGGAGCAGACGCTCAGTCAACAGCAACAACAACAGGCATTAGCAGAAACAACACTGACCAAAGCCAGCACCGCCCTACAGCCAATCGACGAGATGAAGGCCAAGGTGGCTGAGCTGCGTAAGCTAACCCCTAAAATAGAGCAGTTGGCTGAAGCGACAGCACACACCCGGCTCACTCATAAACAGTGTGAAGTCGCACGTACGGCCCTGTCCAATAGCCAGACACAGCTCGACACCCTGATTGAACAGATTACCAAAGCGGAAACCC
>JBFKTM010000409.1:0-3803 GCA_041636295.1 Oleiphilaceae bacterium | reverse complement strand
CGCCATCAATAACGCTCTGGCCCAGGGAACAAAAAATACCTTAATCTGATAACCTGATTTCTTGAACGCAGTTTCGACCAGCTCGTAGACATACCCGTTATCTGGTAGTGATTGCCCAATGTAGGGTTCCCAGTCTATCGTGGTCAAATTCACCACCTGGGTTTGCGAGTAAGAGGGAGCCGTTACAACAAACAGTAGAAAAGTGAACAACAGATGCCGTAAACAATCGCTCATTAGCTAGCCCCAACTTAGTACTGCAGATTAATCCGTTAACATTGTTCAAAGTATAGACAATATGAGCCTTGTTTACGCTGACACAAAGCACTCCCTCTCACGACCTTGTGTAACCTATTATCCTATTTGTCACTATACCGGTTCGCAATCTCAATAAACACCGTTTCACACGCCAGAAACGCATCAATGATTTCCGGGTCAAAATGACTGCCACGCCCCTCCAGGATGATACTTTTTGCTTTTTCATGAGAAAACGCTGCCTTATAAACCCGCTTGGAAATCAGTGCATCATAAACATCAGCCAGTGCCATTAACCGCCCCGACAGCGGAATATCAGTTCCCTTTAGACCGTTGGGGTAGCCACTGCCATCCCATTTTTCGTGGTGAGTCTCTGCAATTTCCCGGGCAAAACGAAGAAACGAGTTACTCCCCAGTTGCGCTTCCGCATTGGCGATTGACTGGGCACCAATCACGGGATGCTGCTTCATAATTTCAAACTCTTCATCGGTGAGTTTGCCGGGTTTCAGTAGAATCGCATCGGGAATGCCCACCTTACCGATATCATGCAACGGTGCCGATTTGTGCAGCAGGTCGATCATCTGGTCGTCCAGGTAGTCACGGTAACGGGGTTGGTGCTTTAAATACTCCGCCAGAGCCTTCACATAGAACTGAGTGCGTAATATATGTGCTCCTGTCTCATTGTCTCTCGCTTCAGCAAGGGATGATAAGCCTAAAATGGCCACATCTCGGGTTTGCTTTATCTCCTGGGTAAAGCGCGCCAAATCATCAATCATCAGATTGGTATGGTGCGCCATTACACCAAATTCATCATGGGTAGTAACCGGTGCACGAGCTGTTAGGTCTCCCTCGGCGGCTCGTTGCAGTGTGATGTTCTGAAAGTGTAAGAAATAGGACAGGTTCTGCGAGTAGGCGTAGATCACTTTAAGGGTATAGGCCAGGATAACCGTGACCACAAACCCCACTTCAAACAGGATCGTTTGCTGAGCTTGCAACATCGTTATACTGTGGCTGGAATCAATCAGCCAGTGAAGGTCTTTATTAATCACTAAAAAGATAATGCCAGCCATAAAAAATGCATTAGCGCAGGCAAACAGGGTAAATTTCTGCGTCAGTGGCATGAATTTATCCTTCGGGCGTAGCTGCCGTTGCTGACGGTGAAGCGCTTTCGCCTGTGTTTTTTCCATCTGCAGGGCAAGATCTGTGGCAACAAAAAATCCCAGTGTCACCAACCCGAGAATCACTTTTAAACCACTCTCATAGGGGAAATTATATATGACCGAGTTGTACAGGGTTAACGCCATCCCCGCAGCGAAAAACAGGCCAAAGTGCAGCCACCAATATTTACCTGTCTCGACCTGTTCCGCACTCTTGGCAAGCTCAAAATAGGCAATAAGCGGACTCCGAACGGTAAAAATCGCCAGTAACACAATAATTACCGGCAGCATTAATGCCACAACCGAAAGCGATTCTAAAAAGGGGCAAACCTGTACGCCGTATACACCGAAAATCCCCAGTGCAATTATCAGATGTATCGATGCCCCACGATTTGAACCATTTGTAAGCTCCATATCACGCCTCTCTATCAATAGTCGAGACAAAAACGCCCCTGTTTTTTGTCTACGTTGGAGTGCCCTTTTCAGGTTCGGTTCCTAAATTTGCACTCTATTAAGGCAATAAAACACTCAATTTAGAATAGTTGATATAAATCATCGCACCGTAAAAAAGCAGCCGCACAAAAAACACGGTAGCAAGGGTGAATTTCTGGTCTCAGAAACAAATTTTCGCTAAAATCCCCCCCTTTTTTAAGCTCGACTGAAAGATACTTAGCTAACACTTGTTAAAAATAGCACCGATATTCGATAGCAATACTGTAAGACCCGATTTAAAACATATCATTACTCCTCCAAGTCTCAATCGCTGGGGGCAATCAGGGCTGGCTCGAATCACCGGTATTTAACGCATCAGATTCAACAGTGGAGAAAAGTGCTAAATCGCATAATCCATGGATCGTATTCAGTTGACTTCTGTAGGCTTATTTTAGATTTCTATACTTTTGTAAAGGCGACATTGTAATGGCTGTAAAAACTGCAGATGTATTGCTGGTCGGGGGCGGCGTCATGAGCGCGACTCTCGGTATGATGCTTACGCAACTTGACCCGTCACTTAAAATCATCATGGTTGAGCGACTAGACCATGTAGCCCATGAGAGCACCCACGGCTGGAATAACGCCGGGACGGGCCACGCGGGGTATTGCGAGCTGAACTATACACCGCAAAATGCAGATGGCAGTGTCGAAATTGAGCGGGCACAAGCCATCAACGCCTCCTTTGAGGTGACCCTGCAGTTTTGGTCTTACCTGGTCGAGAATAACATCCTTCCTAAACCCTCTACCTTTATCAATCCGGTGCCACATCAGAGTTTCGTGTGGGGCGAAAAAGACGTCGACTTCCTGCGTAAGCGCTTTGAACTGATGAGTGCTCATCACCTGTTCAAAGATATGGAGTACAGTGAAGATCCAGAGGTTTTGAACCAATGGATGCCACTGGCTATGAGCCAGCGTGACCCTGCACAGCCGGTTGCCGCGACACGGGTAAAGTATGGCTCTGATGTCGACTTCGGTTCGTTAACCCGCAACATGGTTGAGTCCCTGAAGCTGAATCCAAACTTTGAGTTGATACTTGATCATCCTGTTAAAAAAATCAGCCAGCAGGACAATGGCCGCTGGTCGGTGCGGATTAAAGAGAAGTACACCAAGCAGGTCAAGGTTATAGATGCGGGATTCGTCTTTCTGGGTGCCGGTGGCGGTGCCCTGCCACTGTTGCAAAAATCAGGTATTCCCGAGCGCAAAGGCTATGGCGGCTTCCCCGTCAGTGGTCAATGGCTGGTCTGCAGAGAGCCTGAAATAGTGAAGCAGCATGGTTCAAAGGTCTACGGTAAAGCGGCCATTGGTGCACCACCGATGTCGGTACCGCATCTGGATACCCGTATCATTGATGGCGAACCGGCGTTATTGTTCGGCCCCTTCGCCGGTTTCACGACCAAGTTCCTGAAAAAAGGCTCCAAGTTTGATCTGTTTGGCTCAGTCAAAGGCAACAACCTGAAGCCGATAATGTCTGTTGGCGTCAACAACATGGACCTGACACGCTATTTAATTGGTGAGGTATTCCAGTCAAACGAAGAAAGGGTCGAGGCATTGCGTAATTTCTACCCAGAAGCCAAAACAGCCGACTGGAAACTGGCCAAAGCCGGCCAGCGGGTGCAGATCATCAAAAAAGATGAAAACGGTAAGGGTAAACTGGAATTTGGTACCGAGCTGGTTGCCTCTGCCGACGGTTCTCTGGCTGCACTACTGGGTGCCTCACCCGGTGCCTCTACAGCGGTGCAGGCGATGATTGATGTGATCGAGCGCTGCTTCAAAGATAAGATTAACGATGCCAGCTGGAATACCAAAATGAAACAGATGGTGCCGTCCTATGGGCAATCACTGGTCGATAACGCAGCACTACTGCAATCCATTCGTGAAAAAACATTGGCAACACTAGGCTTG
>JBFKTM010000408.1:0-3809 GCA_041636295.1 Oleiphilaceae bacterium | reverse complement strand
GAATTATCGCTTCTATCAGAGTTATCATTGAATGAGTCTGCGATACTGTTGTCACTATTATCGCTATTGTCATCGGTGTTACCGACCGAGTTAATGTTGTTGTCATCCATAGCGATCGAGTCGTTGGTTGCCGTGTTATTGTCATCGGCAGAGTTATCGCTGTTGTCAGAGTTGTCAGTGACTCGATTATCTGAATTGTCGTTCCAAGAATCAGCGATGCTATTGTCGCTATTGTCAGAGTGATCGCTGTTATCGCTGTTATCTGAGTTGTCGTTGAGTGAGTCAGTAGTTGTTATGCTATTGTCTCGGTTGTCACTGCTGTCAGAATTATCAGTGTTTCGGTTGTCTGAATTATCATTGAATGAATCAGCGAAATCCTGAGTTGTGCTGTTATCACTATTGTCGGAGTTATCGGAGTTATCGGAGTTATCTGAATTATCGTTAAAGGAGTCTGTTTGCGTGAGGCTGTTGTCTCTATTATCACTGTTGTCAGCGTTATCTGTGATTCTATTATCTGAATTGTCACTGTTGTCATTGTTGAAATCGTTATTGTCATCAACAGCGAACGAATTGTCAGTCGCATTATTATTGCTGTCATCCATTGCGACGGACGTATCTGAAGCGTTGTTATTATTGTCTGCAGATGATGCGTCGTCGGCTACTGCGCTGGCCGTGTTGTCGTTCTGCTCGCTAGACCAGCCCTGCGCAGAAAATCCTAGACTTAGAACAATTGCGGAGGCTAGTAATGTTTTTTGAAATTTCATGACCCTTTCCTCATCTTGTTTCTATTTAAAGTAACCTGGAAGTTTTTATACTTTTAGATATCTCAGATCATAGAACTTTCGTTACTCCCGACCTGAACGATATTTCACACTAGATAGGGCATTTACTATGCCAAGCATGTCCTATCCCACCTAACACCTTGAAATGAATGAGTTAGATAAGTAGCTACCAATCAAAGGGCTGGATTTTGAAATTAATTGAGTTGTTACGGTGAGGTAACAGTAATACGGGGTGTTTTCCCGAGAGCTGAGTTTATAGCTGCAAATTCAATAAGATAGCGGGAATTAAATGAGTGTTAACCAGGGTTAACACTCTTAGGTGGTCGTCTCTGGATTAGCCTGAGATGATAGTCTTAATCTGAGCGATGGCTCGATCAGTGGTGTTCTCAGAGGTGTAAAAGTGGGGAGAAAAACGAACTCCTCCACCTCGACAAGCGCAGATAACGCCGGCCTGCATTAAGGCATGGTGGAGCGTTTCAGGCGACATGGATTCCAGCCTAAAAGTGACAATTCCGGCTCGCTTGTGACTATCGACTGGGGATAGTAGATGTAAGCCATCTATTGTTTGAAGCTGCTTTATCAAGTAGTTCGTAATAGATTGAAGGCGCTGGTTAATGTTTTCAATCCCAACCGCTTCTATAAGTGATAGGCTGGCATTGAGCGCATGAATGCCAAGCATGTTCGGGCTGCCACATTCAAACCGGGTTGCATCGTTTGCGGGCTGCCACGCCTGGCGATTATAATCGCCTCGGTGCTCTACCATGTGCCATCCGAATTGGCTTAGGCTGAGTTGTTCTCTTATTGAGGGAGATACATAGAGTAATGCGAGCCCTTCTGGTCCAAGCATCCACTTATGGCCGTCTGCGACAACGAAATCGGCATGGTTCTTTTCCAAATCAAAGGGTATTGCTCCGAGGCTTTGTATGGCATCGATGCAGAGTAATATTTTGTGTTTAGCGCAGTAGGTGCCTAGTTGTTCCAAATCTAATGAAACCCCCGATGCGTACTGAACTGAGCTGACTGATATGATCTTGGTTTTGCCGTTCGTGGCCGCAATGATCGCGTTAACAGGGTCTCCCGAATCAATATTGGCGACCTTCACACTCACGCCTTTATCGTGGAGTGACTCCCAAACGATACGATTAGACGGAAACTCTTGGTTCGTTATAAGTACTTCATCACCGTTAGACCAATTAAGGCCGTAGGCGATTATAGACAGCGCTTCGGAGGTGCTTTTAGATAGAGCGATGTCTTGACTGGACGGGGCGTTAATAAGTCGTGCTAATCGTCCTCTTAGCTCCTGCTCAACCTTTAGCCATTCAGGATAATAGGTTGCTCCATAGGTTACATTCTGCTCTGAAAACTTTGTTACGGCATCCAGGGTTCGCTTGGGCCAAGGAGAGACTGCTGCATGATTGAGATAGCATATGCTTTCATGCTGAGGGAATTCAGTTGAATAATCTGCTGTTTTAATCGTTGCTTGGCTACTGTCAATCACATTAAATCCTTCGCTGATGGTTTGGTTAGCGTTTATAATGCCACTCATTAGAATCTAAGATGCGGCGCTTCGTACCCTGGTCGGTAAATGGGAAGTGGTTGTTTGCCGTAAAAAAGATTGAACTTTCTACAATGTTATTTGCTGATGGAGTGTTATGTTTTCTTACCCTATTAATTATATAGAACCCGTTTTTAGGCCCCCTTCAGAAGCGCGATCTTTAATTTTACAAGTTACTAATGGATGCTCTTATAATAAATGTACTTTCTGCGATATGTATACCGCAGAGCAGAAAAAGTTCAAGCCGAAAGCAATTGAAAAAATTGAAGAAGAGGTTAAAGCGGCAGCCTCATCAATGCCGGAAGTCCGTCGTATATTCCTTGCGGATGGAGATGCGATGACGCTCTCATTTCGCCGTCTGAAAGAGATTCTTGAGTGTATAAATCGGTACTTCCCTAATCTGGAGCGAGCCACTGCCTATTGTCTGCCACGTAACCTTAAGAATAAGTCCGTTGAAGAGCTATCAGCGCTTCAGAAACTGGGGCTGTCGATGGTTTATGTGGGGTGTGAGTCCGGTGATGACAAGGTGTTGGAGTGTGTTAGAAAAGGCGAAACCTACGAGTCATCGAAAGAAGCGTTATTAAAGCTTAAGGCTGCTGGTATTAAGTCGTCAGTTATGATTCTTAATGGCTTGGGTGGCCGTAAATATTCAGAACAACATTCAATAAATACCGCAAAACTGATGAACGAAACCCAGCCGGAATTTGTATCTACACTCGTTGTTTCGTTTCCCTTGGGGGACGAACGTTTTAGGGAGGGATTCGATGGGGAGTATGAGCCGCTTGAGCAGCATGAATTATTTAAAGAGATTCGTACACTGATTGCTAATTTTGAGCTGGAAAAAACAGTGTTTCGGTCTGATCATGCATCTAACTACCTTGTTCTAAAAGGTGATCTCGGGGCTGATAAGCAGGCGATGCTGGATAAAATTGATCTTGCATTGAATAAACCGGGAGCTATTCCGTTAAGGCAAGAATGGCAGCGTGGGCTTTGAATTAAATCGATAAAGAGGATTTGTGAATAATGACCATTAAAAAAACACAAGACCAATTTGCGTCCTCTTTGTCTCAGTATGGAATTACGACGCAAAAATTACCGCCGGTCGAGCAGTGGAATCCCGCTGTTACGGGAGAAATTGATATTCGCATTAACCGAGAGGGAGAGTGGTTTTATCAAGGCGAGATAATGAAGCGTAAGGAGATGGTGAAACTCTTTTCAAGTATTCTCCGTAAAGATGGCTCCGAGTACTATTTAGTAACGCCGGTTGAAAAAATGCGTATTACCGTTGATATCGCACCTTTTTCAATTGTTGATGTACGCGTTGTGGATAGCGAGGCAGGTCAGGCGCTTATTTTCAAACCAAATGTGGGTGACGAGGTATTACTTGATCAACAAGGTAGGTTGTCTGTCGAATCGAAGGACGATAAAGAGCCAATACCTTTATTAATGGTGCGAAATAATCTCAAAGGATT
>JBFKTM010000407.1:0-3828 GCA_041636295.1 Oleiphilaceae bacterium | reverse complement strand
GTTGTCGAATACCACCACCTGCTCAGAGACCATTAATAGAATATCCGGTGTCTGTAGCGGGTCGGGGGGAGTGCTATCGGCTAACCTGGGTTCGATATAGCGCACCGTGTCGTAGCCAAAATAGCCAACCAGACCGCCATTAAATCGGGGCAGGTTCGGCAGATCGGCGGCACGGTACCTCGCCTGAAATTCTTCGATAAATGACAGAGGGTCACTGACCTCACAGGATTCAACGACTTCGCCGTCCTGAGTGATGGTGACCTGGTGTCCGCTGACTTTGAGTATTTTGCGGCAGGGCAGACCGATGATGGAGTAGCGCCCCCATTTTTCCCCCCCCTGGACCGATTCCAGCAGGTCGGAGTATGGGCCACTGGCAAGCTTTAAATAGCTGCTCAGGGGCGTGTCGAGATCGGCTAATACTTCTCGCGTGACGGGAATGCGGTTAAATCCCTCTTTTGCCAGGCGATTAAACTGTTCTGGTGTCATGTTGTTTCCTACTAGGCTTTGCACAAAATTCAAACTTTAAAGGTGTGGAGGCCGGGGCTATGGTTTAGCGACGCCAACGAGGGGTGTGCTCGTCACCTTGTCTATTAAAGTTGTGGTTTTTTGTGTTTTGCACTTCGGAATACTCCAGAAAATTAAATCCTTGATTAAAGATCATTAGGTTACAGCAGCTCAATGAGTGAATCAATAACCGCGTCTGGCGAGGCATCATGAATACTCTCTCCATGATTATAGCCATAACTGACACAGATGACCGGAATGTTGACCGCTCGCGCCGCCATAACATCGTTTTTAGAGTCGCCAATCATTAATGACTCTGTGGTGGAGCAATTGGCTTCCTGCATGCAGTAGAGCAGTTGATCTGGCTCGGGCTTTTTCTTCTCCAGCGTGTCACCACTAATGACATAGTTAAAGTGAATGCCCAGCTTGGTCAGCAGTTGCTCGGTGAAACGGCCGGGTTTATTGGTGACGATGGCGACCGCACATTTTTCGGCGGCCAGCATGGTTAGTATCTCAATAACACCCGGGTACAAGGTGCTCTGTTCACCGTTAACTTTATGGTAATGGATCAGAAAATGCCGATACCCTTCTTCGTAGACATCATCCGGAACGCTTTCCAGGTCGCTTTGGCCGAGGCTGTCTGCCAGGGCACGCTTGACCAGTGTTGACGCCCCGTTGCCGACCCAGCGACGAACTTTTTCGACACCAGCAGCAGGCCGATCCAGGTGATGCAGCATCCTGTCTATGGCTGCGGCCAGGTCTGGAATGCTGTCAACCAGGGTGCCATCCAGATCAAACATGACCAGCTTAGGCAGTGACTCGGGGAAGAGCGTTTTAAGTACCGTCATTTACGATTCCTGACTATTAATAAACTAAGCTTGAGTGCTGTGAGCGAGCGCAAGCTGGGCTCGCATTGCGTCGATAGTGGCTTTGTAATCTTCAGTATTGAAAATAGCCGACCCTGCAACAAAGGTATCAGCACCGGCTTCAGCAATGTCACGAATATTGTCGACGGTAACTCCGCCGTCGATCTCCAGACGAATTGCACGACCACTGGCATCAATTTTCTGACGGGCCTGTTTTAATTTGTCTAGCGTACCTGGAATGAACTTTTGTCCACCAAAGCCGGGATTAACTGACATCAGCAATACCATGTCGAGTTTGTCCATCACGTAGTCCATGTAATGAAGAGGGGTTGCCGGATTGAATACCAGGCCCGCTTTACAGCCTCCGTCACGAATCAGTTGTAATGAACGGTCAATATGCTCTGATGCCTCGGGGTGGAAGGTAATATAGGTGGCGCCTGCATCGATAAATGATCGAATCATGTCGTCAACCGGTTTAACCATCAGGTGCGCGTCAATAGGGGCGGTGATGCCGTGCTTTCTGAGCGCTTCGCAAACCATGGGGCCAATCGTCAGGTTGGGGACATAATGGTTATCCATGACATCAAAGTGAACAATATCTGCGCCGGCATTGAGCACTGACTCGACTTCTTCTCCAAGTTTTGCAAAATCAGCCGATAAGATAGAAGGTGCAATTTTAAAATCAGGCATGAGCGTCTCTTTTGGGATAGCGTTAATGGTTTGATGGCAGCCGTCGTGCTTTATATTTTTCTGGTAGGGCGTTAACTGAACGGCGGAATGCCCACTGCAGATAAAATTTGCGATATTCTAACCGAAAGAGGGGGAATAGTAATCCTCCAAATCATAACGGCAAATGGGGTTGGTGAGTGGATGCAGGTTAAATCCTTTATTTGGTTCCTTGTAGCGTGTTGGATTCCATTATCAGACGTGGTTCATGCCCAGAATGAAGCCGCTGATAAGCCGGATGGTGAAATGGAGGCCGCGACAAGCACCGGGGCACAGAGTGAAACGAATCAAACCGCAGTCAAATCGTTATCCAGAATACATCTGCTGCCGGAAACGATTGAGCAGGCGGCATTGGCTGATGAGTCGATTAAAAAGCAGCTTGTCTGGCTGGATAGCCCCGAAGGGCCAGAGGGGGCGATGCGATCATTTTTAGGCCTGGAATTGTCCGAAAAGTCACCACTGCCACAGGGGGCCGTGTTGCTGTTGCACGGGGTAGAGCAACACCCTGATTGGCCTCGGGTCATAAAACCATTACGCACCGTTCTGCCGGATGATGGCTGGTATACGCTTGCGATTATGTTGCCTTATGAGAACTATCTTGCGCCACCGAAGCGGGAGCTGGCAACAAAGAGTGTGGCGTCTATTGAGCTGGCAGACGATCGCCCGCGCCTCTCTGGGCGCCTGTCAAAAGCGAGCACTGATTCTGCAGATGGTGCCGTGACAGAGGCATCGGACCCTCCGCCCGATGGTTCGCCGAATGAGGCAGATTCCGCTGTTGCAGAGGTGACCAGCCGAGAGACCATTGAGGGTGAACCCCCTGCAGTGGATGAAGCGGCAGCGCCTGTATCTAAAGAGGCGGATATTGATATTTCTGCCGGAGAGCCCGCGACGGCTACGCCATCGAAACTTACGTTTGATGAAAAAGTACAACTGAGACTGTCGGCTGCCTTGAGCCATATTACCCAGCGGGGGTATCGTAATATTGTGCTGATTGGCTATCAACAGGGCGCACAAAGTGTGCTTGATTACTTGGTGAACAATCGGGCCACGCTTCCTGAAAAGGGGTTAACCGTTGTCTGGATTGATGCGGTTATGGATAGTGATGGGGGGACATCAATGGGTGAGTCATTGGGGAAAAATCTGCCTCTGTTGATGCTGGATATAGTTGACTCATCTGTTATTGCGGGTGGTCAAGGGCGGCAGCGAGCCGGTGATGCTAAAAGGCAGGGTTATACCGGTTACGCTCAGGTTAAATTGCCCATAGCTGATAACGGGCAATTACAGGTGAGTGGATTAATGCAACGTATTCGGGGGTGGCTCAAAGTGAATGCACCTGGAATGCAGGCAACCAAGGTCAACCGTTAATCAGAGTAGAAAAGGTTCCTCGACCTCCGGGGTTAATTGGTCAGCTGACGTTCTAACTGCTGAAGTCGCTCTGGTGTGCCAATATCCATCCAATCACAGCGGGTTTTATGGCCGTATACCCTATCGTCCGTCATCGCTTTTCGTAGTAACGGAGCCAGTGGAGCCTTGCCTTCACGGCAACCGATAAACAGTGCCCTGTTGAGCAAACTAATGCCACTAAAGGTGAGTCGTTGGCTTCCTGTTTTATTATGGCCGCGATCGGATATGTTTCCGTTTGCCAGTAAATAAAAATCACCTTCCGGGTGTTGCGGTGGGTTGTCGACCATAATCAGGTGGGCCAGAGGCGGGGTAACTGCCGAGCGGTATT
>JBFKTM010000406.1:0-3832 GCA_041636295.1 Oleiphilaceae bacterium | reverse complement strand
CTGTCAATAAAACTAAATTTTTATCGATTAACCCCGAATCTTTTTTTGCACTATCTCCAACCTTTAAAAACATCACCAATAAATCTACACAGAATATAAATAGTGACACTGAAATAAATTTGCTATCATTGCGCTCCTTAATTTATCACCTCGACAGACAGAATTCATATCATGCAACCTGTAATCAACATTGCACTTAGAGCCGCTCGCCAAGCAAACGAATATATTATTCAGACTCTCGACAAACAACCCGTGAGTTTTTCTGAACCAGAAGCCTGTGCAAAGCAGATTCAACACATTGAAAAAACCATTCATCGTGTATTTTTTGATGCATTGAAAAAAGCTTACCCCACCCATTACATTGCTGAAGTAGGCGAACCACTCTCAGGTGAGCATGAATATAGCTGGGCTATTTCGTCAATTCATAGCCCTGAAAACATGTTAAGACGCTTGCCTTTTACGGGTTACTCGGTAACTTGCCGAAACAAAGGCAGAGTTGAACATGGTCTATTCATCAACCCAATTACTGGAGATGAATATACCGCTAGCAGAGGACATGGCGCTGCACTTAATGGAAGACGCATCAGAGTTTCTGAAATCAGGAATCTGAACCAGTCACTTATTGCCAGCAACCTACTGGCCAATACCCGCAAGATGGAAAATGCCCATGTTGGGGTAGACTTAGCCACCGAACTAACCCAGGCAACGTTTGATATCAGGGCGACGGGCTGTGAAGCGGCTGATCTTGCCAGCGTTGCTGCAGGTCATTTTGACGCAGCCGTTTTAACCTCGGTGGACATCAGCGAGCTTTCAGCTGTACTACTAATCTGCCAGGAGGCAGGCGTTCTCACCGGCGAATTTACCGGCACCCCCACTTCTCAGGGCAGCAAACGCATCATTGCAGCCAACGCCAAGCTGTTTAAATCCCTGATTCAAAAAGTGCACAACTATAACAACCGCCTGTAATCTACAGGCACAAAAAAAGGCGGTTAATTCCGCCTTTTTTTGTGCCTGAATACCATCCTATGGCAGCTCTTCAACACCTTCGCCCTCCTCCCCTTCCTTCACGGGAACCACAAGGTCATCTTTCGACACACCCAGTGCGAGCAACACATTACCAGCCACATATATAGATGAGTAGGTACCCACCAATACACCGATCAACAACGCCTTGGAGAAACCATTGATCATTTCACCACCAAACAGATACAGAGCAACCAGTACCAAAATGGTAGTCAACGAGGTAACAATTGTTCTGGAGAGCGTTTGATTAAGTGATGAATTGATTATTTCTTCAGAGGTTCCCTTTCTCATCTTTCTAAAGTTTTCGCGAATACGGTCTGAAACCACTATCGTATCATTCAATGAGTATCCGATTACCGCGAGTAATGCCGCTAACACCGTCAGATCAAAATCCCACGATAAAAGCGAGAATAGACCCAACGTGATAATCACATCATGCGCCAGAGCAACCACCGCGCCAACGGAGAACTTCAATTGAAAACGCATTGCAACATAGACCATTACAACACCCAGCGCAAAAAGCAGACCTAATCCACCCTGCTCCCGAAGCTCTTCACCAACCTGCGCCCCAACAAACTCTGCGCGCTTCAGCTCGACGCCAGTACCGTCTGCCTTCAATACAGACAGCACCTCTTCACCCACCTTGTCATTAAAACCTTGCGCTAAACGAACAAGTACAGCGGTATCCGACCCAAAATTTTGAACGGTTAACTTTTCATACCCCGCTTCAGTTAGCTGCTCACGCACCTTTGGGAGCTCAGGAGCTTGCTTATACTCAACCTCTACCAGCGTCCCCCCGGTAAAATCAAGACCAAATACAATCCCCTTAAAAGCTAGCGAACCAATTGAAACCAATATGGCAAGTATCGAAATGGCAGCGGCAATTTTCCGCTTACCCATAAAATCTATCTGTTTTACTGCATTACTCATTTATAATTCTCCTCACCCAATCAGATCGATAGCGTCTTAACATTACGACTACCGTAAATCAGGTTAACGATCGCCCTGGTTACGACAATGGCAGTAAACATTGAGGTTAAAATACCGATCGACAGCGTAACCGCAAAACCTTTTACCGGACCTGTTCCTACCGCAAACAGGATCAACGCCACCAACAACGTCGTTATATTGGCATCAAATATAGTCACAAATGCTCGACCATAACCCGCATGAATAGCAGATTGAGCCGGCAGACCATTCGCCAACTCCTCACGTATTCGCGCATAAATTAGCACGTTCGCATCCACCGCCATCCCCACTGTCAAAACGATACCCGCAATACCCGGCAAGGTTAATGTAGCAGAAAGAATCGACATAAAGGCCATCAGCAAGATCAGATTCACCGCCAAAGCGATATTGGCGACGATACCAAACACTTTGTAGTAAACCAGCATGAACAACAGCACCAAAGCAAAACCAATAAGAACAGAGGTTACACCAGCATCAATATTTTGCTGACCAAGACTAGGGCCTACCGTTCGCTCTTCTACAAAATAGATGGGTGCCGCTAACGAGCCCGCCCTTAATAACAACGCCAACTCGGAAGATTCACCAACAGAGTCCAAGCCGGTAATTCTGAAGCTCGCACCAAAGGCACTTTGGATAGTTGCCAGACTAATTATACTGCGGACCTCTTTATTTTGGCGTTCAATGACTTCAATGCCATCAACCATTTTCTTAATGGTCTTACCTTTTTGCTCGATAAACAGCACCGCCATACGTCGCTTGATGGAGTTACGCGTTACCCGCCCCATCATCGTACCGCCGGTACTATCCAGCGTGATATTAACCTGCGGCATACCATTTTCATCAAATGTTGCCGACGCATTCGCCACACTATTACCCGTAACGATAATATCTTTCTCTAACAAAGCCGTTCGGTTTGGGTTATCACGAAATGGAAATTCATCACTACTCACACGACTCGCATCTGGCTTCGCCTCGAGACGGAACTCCAGGTTTGCAGTAGCCCCCAAAATCCGCTTAGCAGCCGCCGTATCCTGTACACCAGGAAGCTCCACTACAATACGATTTCTACCCTGACGCTGAACCAGCGGCTCCGCCACCCCCAGTTCGTTAACTCGATTACGAAGCGTGGTAAGGTTTTGCTGCACCGCATAATCTTCAATTTCTTTAACCTTAGCTTCACTTAACGTTAGACGGATATAGTAGTAGTTGCCTTGCTCTTCATCTCGTCGCTGAAACTCCAAATACTCGCTACGAATAAAGCTATTTGCTTTTTGGCGCTCTTCCTCTTTACTAAATCGCAGTAAGACTGAAAGATCATCCTCTCTAGACACCTCTCGATAACGAATTTTCTCGTCTTCTCGAAACTTGGTCTTTATCTCACTAACATAGACATCCAGGCGTTGCGTCAACGCCTTTTCCATATCAACCTCTAAAAGAAAATGAACACCACCGCGCAGATCCAGCCCCAGCTTCATTGGCCCCGCCCCTAGCGAAGTCAACCAGTCAGGCGTAGTCGGTGCCAAGTTCAAAGCCGCCACATAATCATCACCTAGTGCAGCCTGAATAATCGGCTTAGCTGCTAGCTGCTCTTCACCCGACTCGAAACGCAACATCGCATTTTTTTCAGCAATCTCTGCATCACGATATGCAATACCCGCTTTGGTGAGTGCTTGTTCCGCTCGCTTTAATACGCGATCATCAATTGTTGTTGAGCTGCGAGAACCACTAATTTGAAGCGCATAATCATCCGGATAGAGATTAGGCAACGCATAAACGAGACCTAGGCAGATGACTAGCAGAATCAGGATGTTTTTCCAGAGAGGATACCTATTGAGCATGG
>JBFKTM010000405.1:0-3842 GCA_041636295.1 Oleiphilaceae bacterium | reverse complement strand
TTGTTGGCGAGAAGCTGGCAGTCGACACTTTATAATCCCGGAGGTTTTCGCAAGGAGTTTCACAGTTTTAAGTTGTCACCGGTATTTTCACTGTGTGCCATTGGCTTGATACTGTTTGGCCCTGCGATAAGTTTAAACGCGGTTCTTTTGGTGTTGGTTATTTCAATACCGCTGACACTGGCCGGCATTGCATTGGTACATGGCAGTGTGGCTAAACGGAATTTGGGCGGGCACTGGTTATTTGCGTTCTATATGACGGCGCTAATACTGGGGCCTAGCTTGTTATTACTGATTATTTTTATGGCGATTTTAGACAGCTGGTTCGACTTTCGTGGTCGAATTGAAAATACTAAACTCGATCAATAAGAGTAAGTCAGTCATCACAAACGGTTTAAAGAGGTTTGCGAGATGGAAGTTATCCTGCTCGAGAAAGTCGGTAAACTTGGCGGCCTTGGTGACAAGGTTGCTGTAAAGTCAGGTTACGGTCGTAACTACCTGATCCCTTACGGTAAGGCAGTTCCTGCTACTGCAACAAATGTTGCAGAATTTGAAGCACGTCGTGCCGAGCTAGAAAAAGCAGCCGCAGAGAGATTCTCTGCAGCGCAGGCTCGTGCTGAGCAATTGAACGATAAAGAAGTAACTATCGTTTCTAAAGCTGGTGACGAAGGTAAGTTGTTCGGTTCTATTGGTGTTCGTGATGTTGCTGATGCAGTCACTGCCGCTGGTGTAGAAGTGAACAAGAGTGAAGTGCGTCTTCCTGAAGGACCACTTCGCGCAATTGGTGAATATGAAATCACTGTTCACCTACACAGCGATGTAGATGCAGTCATTAAGCTAAACGTTGTTGGTGAATAATACTCACTGACAGCACTGTTATCAGGTTAACTATAGTTGTTGTCTGGTAACTGCTTAATGTATTGTTGATGCGGCCTGAGGGTGACTAAAGCGTTCTGCTTTGGTTTTCTCTCGGGCCGTAGCTGTTTCTACGGTTCTATTTTTATTGCTGTCGCATTAGAATGAGTCAATTGGTTATCCAAGCATGGCCGTTGTATTGATGGCAACCTAATGTGTGCCGCCCTCAAGTTCCTCTTTCAACAGATAATTGTCGTGGTAGATCATGAATATTATGAACTCTGATAAAGAGATGAATCAGATCAAGGTTCCTCCTCACTCTATTGAAGCTGAGCAGTCCGTGTTAGGCGGGTTGATGCTTGACAACAGTAAGTGGGATGCCGTTGCGGACCAGGTTGTTGAGGACGATTTCTATCGTCATGATCATCGTCTGATTTTCAGAGTTATCGCCAGACTGGCGGCCGAAGCTAAGCCGCTTGATGTCATTACGCTGTCTGAAGAGTTGGAGCGCTTGGGCGAGTTGAGCAATGCCGGTGGTTTGTCTTATCTTGGAGAGTTGGCAAAAAATACCCCGAGTGCATCCAATATTCGTGCCTACGCTGATATTGTTAGAGAACGTGCGGTATTACGAAAACTCATTAATATTTCCGGTGAAATAACCGACTCGGCATTTAATACACAAGGGCGTAAAAGCTCTGAAATACTGGATGAAGCCGAACGAAAGGTATTTCAGGTATCGGAGGGGCGCTCCCAGGAGGGAGGGCCGCAAAACGTAAATCCTATACTAACCCAGACACTCGAACGCATTGACGAACTGTTCAACAGTGACGATGCAATGACCGGAACCACCACTGGATTTAGAGATCTTGATGCCAATACTGGCGGGTTGCAGCCTTCTGATCTGATCATTGTGGCGGCAAGACCGTCGATGGGTAAGACAGCTTTTGCAATGAACCTTGTTGAAAATGCCTTAATGGGGTCGGGTAAGCCGGTATTGGTTTACAGTATGGAGATGCCGTCGGATGCCATCGTCATGCGTATGCTCTCTTCCATGGGTCGTATTAACCAGGGGCGAGTCAGAAGCGGTAAGCTGGAAGAGGATGATTGGCCTCGTCTAACGTCGGCGGTCAGTTTGTTAAAGGATAAACCCCTCTACATTGATGATACGCCCGCATTAAGTCCGACCGAAGTGCGTTCAAGGGCTCGGCGAATTGCTCGTGAGACCAAGCAGGAATTTGGTTTGATCATGGTGGACTATTTGCAGCTGATGCGGGTGCCAGGTATGACAGAAGGTCGTACGGCTGAAATATCCGAGATCTCTCGCTCACTCAAGGCCTTGGCCAAAGAGTTGAAGTGCCCTGTGGTTGCACTTTCGCAGCTCAACCGAAGTTTGGAGCAGCGACCCAATAAGCGGCCTGTTAACTCGGATCTTCGTGAGTCTGGAGCGATCGAGCAGGATGCGGATATCATCATGTTTATCTATCGTGATGACTACTACAACGAAGATAGCCCTGATAAAGGGATTGCCGAGATTATTATTGGTAAACAGCGAAATGGCCCTACTGGCACCATTAAGCTTGGATTCCAGGGGCAGTTTACCAAGTTTGAAGATTTGGCTCATGTTGATTATGGCAGTGAATTCTAATGGCACGACCAGTTTGTGCCAGAATTAACCTGGACGCATTCAGAGCCAACTATCAAGTAGCCTGTCACCATGCGCCTGATGCAACTTGTATGGCGGTGATCAAGGCGGATGGTTATGGACATGGTATCTGTCCACTGGCGCAGGCGCTACCGGATGTACCATTGGCCGTTGCCTGCGTAGAAGAAGCTCAAGCACTGCGAGACGGGGCCATTGATAATGACATTATGGTGCTGGAAGGCTTTTTTACGGATGATGAGTTAGCAATTGCTGAGGTGTACCAGTTACAGCTGGTCATCCACACCGAGCAGCAGTTAGCCATGTTGAGTGAGTATAGCGCCAGAGGTAAGGGAATTTCAGTCTGGATTAAGCTGAATACCGGAATGAATCGCCTTGGGTTCAGGCCGGAGTTGGCAGCTACGCTATTAGCCCGTTTGCAATCTATATCATCGGTTCGTGTCGTCGGGTTGATGACGCATTTTGCGTGTGCAGATGAAATTGACCGGTCTAAAACGGAGCAGCAGTTGGCACTCTTTCGCTCTGCATTAGACTCGTTAGGATCGTCGGTTGAGGGGCTTCAGATAAGCGCAGCGAACTCAGCTGGGCTGATTGCGCACCAAGAAGCACATTTTGATCAGGTTCGACCCGGCATTATGCTGTATGGCTCCTCACCATTCGATCACCGCTCTGCTGAATCTCTGGGGTTGCAGGCGGTAATGTCTTTGGAGTCCGCTCTAATGAGTATTCATGAGTTAAATGCCGGCGACTGTGTTGGTTATGGTGGAACCTGGTGTGCCAGCCGCGATACTCGAATTGGTATTGTGGCGATTGGCTACGGTGATGGCTACCCTCGTCACGCGCCCTCAGGCACACCTGTGTGGATTGGTGACCGAGTAGTACCGTTGGTTGGCCGTGTATCGATGGATATGATGGCGGTTGACCTGAGCTATCATCCGGACGCAAAAGTAGGCGACCCGGTGGAGCTGTGGGGAGCGAATCTTTCTGTGGATGAAGTAGCCAAGGCGGCGGGTACTATCGGGTATGAACTTTTGACCGGAATTACGGCCAGGGTTCCCAGAAACTACTCTGCTTTCTGAGCTGGTTCTATCTGCTAAAATTACCCACCGGCGGAAATGACGATGTCACCTGTTCGGTGTGCTTCCTTCATTATTTCGACTTGATGTTCTATTTCTAACTTTTCATGTTGGCTAAAGCGGGCCCAGTGGCGCTCTTCGAATGCGCCAACCAATGCATAAAGTAGATTGCGACTTACTGGTTGTGCATCTTGGACCAGAATATAGGCCGCAATCGGGCCTATTGTTCGCAATTGATCGACAGAGTGGATGCC
>JBFKTM010000404.1:0-3843 GCA_041636295.1 Oleiphilaceae bacterium | reverse complement strand
ACCAAGCGTTTGGTTGGCTGGTATTTTACTATAGGAGTAGGGGGCTTCGTACCACTCCGTTTTCGAGTCAGTTTCTAGACCCTTTGCCATAACAGAGGTCAGTACATTATCTGGCGTTAAGTATTCAAGTATGTCGTTATAGGCTTTGGGGTCAAAAGAAGTCATCAGATAGTTCGCTTGTAGAACATCTTCTGTTTGCACTTCTTGCATCGTTGATGCGAGGCGGCTGACATAATGAATGGGCTCACTTTTCTCCTGAAAGAAAAAGGCGAGTTCCAGCATTTTCTTCTGTTCATCAAAATAGAGACGATCAATTCCTTTGCTCTTTAGTAGGTCTATATAACGAAATGTAAGGCTAACGACCTGTTGCCAGCTTTTAAGGCCCTCTTGGGTCAGCCGGTAGGATATATTGAAAGTCGCTTCATGGCCGGTGTCAAATCCTGTACCGGCAGAAAGACTTTCAACAAGCCCCTGGGCTTTAAGTAACGAGAAGAGGCTGCCTTTTCCTTCATGACCTATTAGATTCGATAGATAATAGGTGGGTTTGGTATGGTATTGTTGCTGTGTCGAAGGGATCGGAAACACCAATGAAAGTGATCGCTTGTCCATAACTGGCTCTACCATTAATAGCGCAGGCAGCGAGTCTTCTTCAAACAAAGGGGCCTTAAACTCTGGTTTAGCTGCATCGCTATTGGGTACGTCTGAAAATTTCTCTGTTACCCAGGCTTCCAGCTGTGGTATTGATTCGCGTCCTAGCACAACCAGTTTCATTAAATTTGCGGAGTAGTGAGTATTGTAGAAATCGATTAATACGTCACGGGTTGACTGTCCGTCTCGGTCTGAGAGGGTAGTAAGATTGCCCACTGCAAAATTATGATAAGGGTGCTCTGGGTTAATCGTTGCTTTAAAGGCGGAAAAGTAAAGCCGAGAGTCATCCTTTAATTTAGAAGAGAACTCTGAGTGCACCGCATTTTTCTCACGGTCAACATATTTTGCTGTGAATGTAGGGGCTACAAACTGTTGTGAAAAACGGTCAAGCGCAGACTCCAGCGCATCGGCATTGACATCAAAAAAATAGTTAGTGTTGGAAAATGACGTATAGGCGTTGTGGCTACCACCATGGCGGTTGATGTAATCTTGGTAGCTGCCAGCCTCGGGGTATTTCTTCGTCCCTAAAAATAACATATGTTCCAAAAAATGAGACAAGCCCTCATAACCTTTAGGGTCTGATCCACTACCAACATTGATATCAAGCGCTGCGGCTGCCTTATCGGCTTTGGTATCGGAAATAAGTAAAACTTCCAGCTTGTTTGGCAGTGTGAGTGACTTGTAGATGCGGTGGTCATTTGGGCTTTGAACAATCTGCGCGGCAAACGCTTCTTGGTAGCTTAAAACAAAGCATACGAAAAACAGTAAACCACTGAGCTTTCTTATTATCGGCATGGGGCGTCTCATTTAATTGCGAAGCGTTATGATGAAGAGGGTATTAGTGTAGTCCTTTACCAGGAATGACGGCTGTTAACGACTCCAGTGTTTCAGCCGCAATTCGTTGGGCGTCATTCAAGTTAATGGTGTTATCTCGAATCTGCTTCAACGCATCGTTGGCTGTTTGCAGCTCTCTTTGAATAACGGCGGTTTGTTTGCCAAACGCTGTGTCAATAGCGTCATATACAGCCTGAATGCTCTTTTCTCTGTCGGTTGGTGTGGTTGCCGCCTGATTGAGCGCTTTTAAACAGGCTTTTGCAATTTCGATATAGCGTTGATCTTGCTTAGATGCCATGGGGTTAATCCTGATCAAATGAATAAAGTATTATTATGTCAAGACGGGCTTAATTTTTCATCGAAAGTTTATTAAAAGATCGTTAATTAAATGGTGCCAGGAACAGTAGCTCACTCATCCGGTATTCGACTAAAGTCGTTCAAATTATAAACAGTTAGTTGATATGCGTCAGTTTGGTTAGAACTATTGCTTGTTATAAAAATACTGTAACAAGGAGAGGGGAAACTAACAGTCAATAAGGTTTTCACTACAACGATCAAATTGGAAGCGCATTGAGGTAAGGGTTATGGATAGCAAAAATAAGAAGATTGCATTAGTAACGGGTGGCACCGGGGGTATTGGTACGGCGATTTGTCAGCGTCTGGCTGCCGATGGCATGAAAGTGATTGCGACCTACAGTCAACCGGGGAAAAAAGAGGTTGCGGAACAGTGGCGATCGGAGCAGCAAGAGCTTGGCTATGATGTGGAGTTAGTGTGCGTTAACGTTGGAGATATTAACTCTTGTGAACAGGCTGCGGCGGATATCTCGCAGCGTATTGGTGACGTTGATGTTATTGTTAATAACGCGGGCATTACCCGAGACTCCGTTATGAAAAAAATGGGGGTTGAGCAGTGGGACGCCGTATTGCAGACTAATCTGGGAAGCGTATTCTATATCACCAAGCAGTTTTTAGACGGAATGATTGCAAGGCAATATGGCCGTATCATCAATATCTCTTCCATTAACGCACAAAAAGGCCAATTTGGGCAGGTTAACTATTCTGCCGCTAAAGCTGGTATGCATGGTTTCACCAAAGCGTTGGCGCAGGAGGTTGCTCGAAAGGGAATTACCGTCAATACGGTTTCACCAGGCTATATTGCGACCAGTATGATTATGGCCATTGAAGAGAGCATTAGAGATAAAATCGAAGCTCAAATTCCTGTTGGTCGCTTTGGTCAGCCTGAGGAGATTGCCCGGGTTGTATCGTTTTTAGCGGCAGAAGAGGCGGGTTTCATCACTGGCTCGAACTTGTCGGTAAACGGCGGGCAGCATATGTTCTAATCTTGTGCGTGACTAGTTCGATGGTAATCAAAGGGGGCTATTTAAATGGCCCCCTTGTTAACTACATTACAGTTATTCGCAAATTTGACGCTAATGTCTTCGAATTAGATCTAAAAACGCCTGCTTCTCTTTATCAAACCCTTCTCGTAGCAGTATCGGCGTTGTTTGGCGGTTTCTTACTCCACCCATGATTTTTTGCAATGCCTGCTCATCCAGCGCTTTGCTATCTTCCAGATCCTGTATTTTGATGATGGCCATAATGCCTCTCCTTGAACCTTATCTAAGAGAACATGCCAGGCTGCCTTTCTATCATTTCTTAACAGCCTGTATATATTATAGCCAATTAGCCAGCAAACATTAACGAAGTACCAGATAAAGAAGCAAGGCAATCAGTACTGTGGCTAAAAATACGGCTACGTTTAAAGCCCAATGGCTTGTTTCTTTTACCGTATCGTGACTGTTTTCAGAACTGGGTGACGCTGCTACTAGTAGTACCGTTCTATCAACATCGTTCAGGTTTGGGGGCTGACTCGGTGTTGTTAACAGAACCGTTTGCTCTTCAGCTTGCGGATTGTCAGGTTGCAGCAGTGCCGTTTTATCAGCATCGCTAATACTCTCTGGGGGGGAGTGACTGGCAAAGGGTATTGGTGAATCTAGCGTTTTGTCTTTCTGGCTATCAATGTCTGTCGAAAAAACTGTTTGATCTGGGTCGTTCAATAGCGTGGCATCTTCGCTGTTTTCATCTCGTATGACCGTGCTCTCTTCTTTATCTGCCGAGGAGGAAACAGAGCACGGCCCTAATAGCTCAAAGGATATTTTATCGAATGCAATCTCATCGCCGGGGGTAGCATATGACTTTTTCACCCTGACACCGTTAATAAAGGTACCATTGGCAGAGTCTAAATCTTCAACTAATAATCGGTCTCCTTCAATCGTTAAACGAGCATGTTTTCGTGACAATAAACCGTCTAGTACGACCATGTCACATTCAGGATTTCTGCCGACATTGGTGATCGGTTGT
>JBFKTM010000403.1:0-3847 GCA_041636295.1 Oleiphilaceae bacterium | reverse complement strand
TAGTTGTCGATCAGGTTCTGATCATTGGTATAGGCGTGGACAGTCTCAACGTGCCCATTAGCGACAACAAACTTATCATTAACCGCTTTCAGTACTGGCGTGATCGCATTAGTAGTACATGACGCAGCTGAAACAATCTTGTCATCGGCATTAAGATCACCGTTATTGATACCGTAAACGATATTTTTGATATCTCCTTTACCCGGCGCTGTTAACAGCACCTTGCTCACACCCTTACACTCCAGGTGCTGGCTAAGACCCGCTTCATCTCTCCAAATACCGGTATTATCGATAACCAACGCGTTATCAATGCCATACTCGGTATAGTCTACGCTTGAAGGGGAGTCAGAATAGATAACCTGAATGTAGTTACCATTGGCAATGATTGCTTTACGCTCTTCATCAACAGTAATGGTTCCGTCAAAAGAACCATGTACAGAGTCGCGACGCAATAAGCTTGCTCGCTTCTCAAGATCGTTAGACGCCTTACCCTTACGAACCACAACGGCTCTCAAACGCAGATTGGCACCGCCACCGGCTTTTTCAATCATAATACGGGCCAACAGACGACCAATACGACCAAAACCATACAGAACAACGTCTTTGGTCTGTGCAGAGTGCTGCTTAGTCTCTTCTGCATCATACTTACCGACAATTTCAGACAACTCTTCACGCAGAAACGCTTCTAAAGAGGTTTCACTTTGCTGCTTTTGAAATTTGATAGCCAGCTTTCCGATATCGATATGCGCATGCCCAAGATCGAGTCCATCCAGAATCTGAAGCACTTTATAGGTTTCGTGAACAGACAATTCACTATTCTCCACCTGCCTTACAAAGCGGTGAGACTTGAGAAGTCCGATGACAGACTGATTGATAATGGCACGACCGTAGACCGATGTAACCACGTTATTCTTGCGATACAAGCGACCAATCAACGGAATCATCGCTTCTGCAACGGTTTCTCGCTCGTTCCAGTCAACAAAACATGTATCCATAATGTCCTGAGCCACGTTAGGCACCTCTCAAGTTGCACAAAATTAGGGGCGCATATTATCCATATTCAGTAAAATTTTAGCAAACTGAGTTTTGTGTACTTTTTTACCATTATATATGATGACGAATTAAGGTAACTGAAGACCAGAATTGATAAAGGCACATGAGCCATTCAGTTAGCTAAATCAGCATCCGCAATGACAGGCTAGATCATCAAGGGTAGAATAACCCGACACGACTTTGGTAACAGTTAAAACCCGACTACAGCAACAATCAGCTATAGCTGCGCATCTAACCGAAATAACGAGTAGAATTGATCACCGCATGACTTTAAAATTTATGGACATCCCCGACTTACCCTCCAAGCCAGCCGACCACCGTTATTGGGGCTCCGTCGAACCCGGCATCGCTCCACTTGTCGCCCTTGAAGCGGTAAAAAAGCATCAGGGGCTAGGACTTCTGGTGGCGCCCAACACCGAGTCGGCATTGACTTACGAAACCGCACTACGTTTTTTCAATGAAGATCAGCAGCTTGAAATCCTAAATCTACCCGATTGGGAAACACTCCCTTACGATAATTTTTCACCACACGAAGACATAATCTCCCAACGGGTTGAGACTCTCTACAGGCTACCCAAGGTTAAGAAAGGGATACTCATCATCCCCATCAGCACCCTGCTCCACAGGCTCGCCCCCACCACTTTTTTACAAGGTGCCGGACTACTAACCTCTGTTGGCCAAACATTGAATATTGACCAATATAGAATAGAGCTTGAAGCCAATGGCTATCGTTTTGTCGATACGGTTTACGAACATGGCGAGTATGCAATCAGAGGCTCAATATTAGACATTTATCCGATGGGTAGTACGCTACCGATCCGCATTGAGCTGTTTGACGACGAAGTTGATACATTAAGAACCTTCGACCCCGAAACGCAGCGCTCATTAGAGAAAATCGATCGAATTGATCTGCTTCCTGCCAACGAATTCCCTTGGGATAAGGCGTCACGGTCAGCCTTCCGAACTCGCTGGCACGACCAGTTTGAGTCGTCGCCGACCAAACAGTGCTCGATTTATCAGGATGTTCAGTCAGGTATAAAACCACCCGGTATCGAATATTATCTACCACTGTTCTTTGACGTTAGCGCCACCCTGTTTGACTACCTGCCAGACAACACACTCATTTTGACTCCACCCGACCTCAACGCATCGAGCGAACACTTATGGGAGGATATTAAATACCGCTATGAAGAGCGAAGGCATGACCGGCTCCGACCTATATTGCCCCCGGAATCACTCTTCGTTCAAACAAACGAGCTGTTTTCATGCCTTAAGGCATTCCCTCGCGTGACTATTGACCAACAGAAGCTTGAACCGTCTACGTCGCATTCAAATCTTGCAACGGCCAAACTAAATGATTTGGCTGTTAATGCGAAGGCCGTTGACCCGCTGAAAAACCTACGTGAATTTAGCAGCAATGAGTCCCTCAGAGTTCTGGTTTGCGCAGAGTCCGCAGGCCGCCAGGAAGCACTGGAGGAGCTTTTCGCAGATCATGCACTTGAGTCACATAAGGTTGGCAACTGGACAAGCTTCTTAAATACCGACCATGGGCTCTGCCTAACGATTGCACCGCTATCGGCAGGATTTATCAGTAACGCCCTTCAAGTTGCCGTAATATCGGAGACTGAACTTTTTGGTCAGCGGGTGATGCAACGCCGCAGACGTAAAAGAGCCACCGACGCGGGTGAAATAGCCGTTAAAAACCTGTCAGAATTGCGGGTCGGTGCTCCAGTGGTACATATAGACAATGGTGTTGGTCGTTATCAAGGTCTCCAAACCATCGAGTTCGATGGACAAACCAATGAATTTCTAACACTGGAATATGCGCAGGGGGCCAAACTCTACGTCCCAGTCTCTTCACTCCACCTGATTTCGCGTTACAGTGGAACCGACGAATCCCTGGCCCCACTCCACCGATTGGGAACCGATAAATGGTCGACGGCCAAACAAAAAGCAGCTGAAAAAATACGCGATACCGCAGCAGAGTTACTGGATGTTTACGCCCGACGCGAAGCCAGAGTAGGCTTTGCTGCATCTAAACCCGATGATAGCTATCGCGTCTTTTGCGCTGGCTTCCCCTTCGAAGAGACCCCCGATCAAGCGGCAGCCATAGACTCGGT
The DNA here is from genome assembly GCA_041636295.1 of Oleiphilaceae bacterium. Taxonomy (GTDB): domain Bacteria; phylum Pseudomonadota; class Gammaproteobacteria; order Pseudomonadales; family Oleiphilaceae; genus Alkalimarinus. The sequence goes on along the minus strand of JBFKTM010000403.1, from coordinate 674 downwards.
TTTGGATGACATGCTCAGTCCTCGCCCAATGGACCGACTGGTTTGCGGCGATGTCGGCTTTGGAAAAACAGAAGTGGCCATGCGCGCGGCGTTTGTTGCAACCTACTCAGGCAAGCAAGTAGCCGTCCTGGTACCTACCACCCTGTTAGCTCAACAACATTATGAATCGTTTAAAGACCGTTTTGCTGACACGCCAGTTCAGGTCGAACTACTATCACGCTTTCGAACTGGCAATGAGCAAACCAAAGCGCTTAGTGCCATCGAATCTGGCAAGGCCGATATTATCGTTGGCACCCATAAACTCATTCAGCAAGATATCAAATTCAAAGATCTCGGGCTGCTTGTAATAGATGAAGAACACCGCTTTGGTGTTCAACAGAAGGAGCGGCTGAAATCACTCCGTTCAGAGGTCGACATTCTAACGCTAACCGCTACGCCAATACCCAGAACATTGAATATGGCTATGGGCGGTATTCGAGATCTCTCTATCATTGCCACCCCTCCGGCACGACGCCTCTCGGTTAAAACATTTGTCAGAGAGCGTGATAATGCACTAATTAAAGAGGCTATTCTCAGGGAGATACTTCGTGGCGGACAGGTTTATCTACTGCACAACGAAGTAAAATCGATCGAAAAAGCAGCAAAAGAGATCCAGGCGCTGGTTGGCGAAGCCC